>JBGSSC010000080.1:0-4581 GCA_041737265.1 Terrimicrobiaceae bacterium
CAGCCGTTCCTACCGGCCCGGTTCGCCGATCCCTGTTCAGGAAAACATCCTGGTAGAGAACGTTGCCGTCTTGCACGGCGAGCCGACTGATCTGCTCTCGATATCCTCTCCGGCAAATATCGTGTCGATCCATCGGGCCCGGCTTTGCTCAAACGGAGTCGTGATCTCAGGAGATCACACCGCGCATCGGGGCAATACCACCTGCATCGATTTTCTAGGATGCATTTTTGAAGAAACAGGTGAAATGGTTCTTTTGAGAAACACAGTCGATGGCAAAGCCATCCGTCTGCTGACCAGTGCCAGTGTTGTGGTTCACAGCCATTTCCGTGCAACGGTCGATGCGGGAAAGGGGAAGATCCTACTGAACTCCGATCTCCCTGGATGCGGGCATCCCGGCGATGAAGAAACATAAGAGCACAGGAGTTCGAGGGCTCTGTTCAGCACTGCTGATCGTTTGGCAGCGAAAGAGTGGAACCACAGATTTAACAGATTACCGCAGATTACTTCAGACTTTTTGCTGAGAAAAGTCTTCAGCGAGGCACTGGAAACTGGAGCCCTAAAATCGTGTAGGACTGAGGAGTGGGAGCAGGTCTTGCCTAGTCTGAGTCGGTGCCTCGCTGGCTATTCCGCCAATTCGGTGGGCTCGACGCGGAGTTGTGCGAGGTCTGATTTTTTCCGGTCGAAGTGTTGGCTGGCCATTTTAAGGCGCTCTTCAAGTACGGCATCGACTTGGTCACTGATTGGGGGGGCTGAAGCCAGGAGCGTCCTCGGAGGAACCCATGCGCGGCCTGTAAAATTATCGACGACTGTCCCGCCGGGAGCCGGACGTGCGGAATCCGCCACGTAAATTCTTCCGCCGCTTGGCGCGAGGGCAACCATTTCTACGTGGCCGTAGTAGCCTCCGGGAGTGCCTCGGGGAGATTTGCCCATGCGGCGGTCCCCCAGATACACGAGCACGCTCCCGAGCGGTGCACGATGCGGTGAAGAAACTCTCAAGGGCTTCCAGCCGGCGGCCAGGAGGCTTGCCTCCCAGTCTTGTCCGTTGCCCGGTTTGAGTCCTTCTCCAAGGCCCGATTTACGAAGCAGGGAAAGCATCGCCCGGCCGCACCACCCGGAAGGGATTCCGTCGGTCATGCTCTCCAGCGTCATCTTCTGAAGAGCTGTGCGACTCAGCGGGAGTCCCGAAGCCATGCCCTCGCCGCAAATCAGACACCCAATCACGACGGGCAATAGTCGGAGGAACATCCGCTAATCCTATCGCAAGATCACCCGACCGCAAGCGAACATTTACTTCACGACCAGGTTGATGAGTTTTCCTGGAACGACTATTTCCTTCACAAGTGTCTTTCCTGCAATGGCTTCGATTACTTTTGGAAGGGCTTTTGCGGCTGCCAGGATCTCGTCTTCCGAAGCGGCTCTTGGGGTCTTGACCCGGTCCTTCAACTTGCCGTTGACCTGAACCACGAACTCAAGCTCCGATTCCTCAAGCAACACGGGATCAAACTTCGGCCATGGCTGCCCGGATGCGCGACCTGAGAATTGCGGGAATTGCTTGGAGAGGCGTTCCCAAAGCTCCTCACAAAGGTGAGGTGCGAAGGGACTGAGCAGGACAAGCAATATCCGGAGCGAATCCACCGGGCGGGGGGAGGCGTTGACGAACTCGTTGGTACAGACCATGAGCTGTGAGATTGCGGTATTGAACGCGAGGGCCTCGATGTCGTGACCAACCTTCTTGATCGTCGCATGCAGCACCCGCGCTTGAGACGGGGAGGCGGGATCCGTGGTCAAATCAGGTGCGAGTTCCCAGATGCCTTCCTGGTTTTCCCGCATGGCCAGCCTCCACACCCGCGCGAGAAACCGGTACACGCCCTCGACGCCCTTCATGCTCCAGGGTTTCATCTGCTCGAGCGGTCCCATGAACATCTCGTAGAGGCGCAGCGCGTCGGCGCCGTATTCCCCGATGACAAGTTCGGGCGTTACCACGTTGCCCCTGCTCTTGGACATCTTGTGTCCATCCCCTCCCAGGATGATCCCCTGATTGACGAGCCTCCGGAACGGCTCTTCCGAGGAGACGTGGCCAAGGTCGTAGAGCACCTTGTGCCAGAAACGGGCATACAGAAGATGCAACACGGCGTGTTCGGCACCCCCGACGTAGAGATCGACGCCCCCGCCCTTTCCACCCATCCAATAGGCTTCCGCCTCCGGTCCCGCAAAGCTCCGGGCGTTTTTTGGATCGCAAAAACGCAAATAATACCAGCACGAGCCTGCCCATTGGGGCATCGTGTTTGTTTCTCTCACTGCGGATTCGGAAAACCGCACCCAGTCCAGGGCTTTCGCCAGGGGGCCTTCCGGTGAACCGGTCGGCTTGAAATCCTGCATTTCGGGCTGAACGACCGGCAACTCGGACTCGGGTAGCACTTGGTGCCTGGCTCCCTCCCAAATCACAGGGAAGGGTTCGCCCCAATACCTCTGACGCGAAAACAGCCAGTCCCGGAGCTTGTAGTTGATCGTGCCCTTGCCCACCCCTTTCTCCTCAAGCCATGCCGTCACGGTTTTCTTGGCTTCCGGTGTGGTGAGTCCGTTCAGAAATCCGGAGTTGATCGCGATGCCATCGCCCTCGTGGCATGCAGAAGCCTCGGCGTCTTCGGAGCCGACAACCTGGCGCACCGGAAGCCCGAAGCGGGTCGCGAATTCGAAATCGCGTGAGTCATGCGCTGGCACGGCCATGATGGCACCGGTGCCATACCCCATGAGCACGTAGTCTGCGATCCAGACCGGGATCTGCTCCCCATTCACCGGGTTCACGGCCAGGGCACCGGTGAAGACGCCGGACTTTTCCTTTGCAAGTTCGGTGCGCTCAAGATCCGATTTTGAAGCGACGGACCGGCGGTAGGTCTCCATCGCTTCGCGGTGGTCCGGTGCCACGATCTGATCCACGAGCGGATGCTCGGGAGCAAGGACCATGTAGGTTGCGCCAAACAGCGTGTCGGGCCTTGTGGTGAAGACTTCAACAGCATGCTCATCGATTTGAAAACACACGGAGGCACCCTCACTGCGGCCAATCCAATTCCGTTGAAGGAGTTTCAACCCCTCGGGCCATTCAAGGCCGGCCAGCCCATCCAGGAGACGCTCGGTGTAGGCCGTAATGCGCAACATCCACTGCCGCAGCGGCCGCCGCTCGACGGGGAATCCACCCACCTCGCTGCGTCCGTCAATGACTTCCTCATTGGCCAGCACGGTGCCGAGTTCCGGACACCAATTGACCGGCATCTCTGCCACGAAAGCGAGCCGCACGGAGTCGGGATCGCTGCCGGGAAATGTCGAGATCGGCTCCGCGCGTTGAGTCGCCGGATTGAACCATGCGTTGTAAAGCTGCAAAAAAATCCACTGCGTCCATCGGAAATATCCCGGGTCGGTCGTGCTGATTTCGCGGTCCCAGTCGTAGCTGAAGCCAAGGGATTGGAGTTGGGCGCGGAATCGGCTGATGTTTGCGTTGGTTGTCTCCCGGGGATGCCGTCCGGTGCGGATCGCGTATTGTTCGGCAGGAAGCCCGAAGGCGTCCCACCCCATCGGGTGAAGCACATTATATCCCTGCATCCTCCGGGCTCTGGAAATGATGTCCGTGGCCGTGTATCCCTCGACATGCCCCACGTGCAGGCCTTCTCCGCTGGGGTAGGGGAACATGTCCAAAACGTAAAATTTCGGCCGTGAGGGATCGAATCCCTCATCGCCCGGCCCTTCGCTCCGGAAGGCTCGTTCCTCAAGCCATCGCTTCTGCCAGGCGGGTTCAAACTGCGGAAACGGATACTGCTTTCTTTGCGCTGACATAATGGCCGCGAACTATCCCATATTCCTGCCCCGGGGAAAGAGGGAATTGTGTGCCACCAGCCAGCCGGCAGGGATCGGATTCAAATTTCCGTAGACCGCTTCTTCTCTGAAAACTCCAGTTGTCCCCGCGCAACGTTGCAAAAAGGCGTTGCGCAACTGACACAAGCGGGTAGCTTTCTGAGTGACTTCCCGGACCATGGCTACCCAAGACGATCATACCGAACTTGAACAAGCGGAGCTTAACTGGCTCTTTGTCGGGGATTTTCTCTTCTATCTGCGATTGCTGGCCCGCCAATTCGCCACCTTGTCGAAAGAGGCCGGCGGTATGCACAAGAACATGTTGATCGTGCCGGATCCGGAGACAGCCTGGGAACAGCTCGCCGAGACGAATTGCCAAGCCATGATTCTGGATTGCGTCGAGGCCAGCGAGCCCCAGTTGGAGTTCATCCGCGGCGTGCGCCAGAATTATCCGACCGTAAGGCTGATCCTCGTATCGGCCGTACTGGACCGCAATACCGAAGGAGCTTTGATGGAGGCCGGAGCCCATCTTTGTTTTTCCAAACCACGCTCTGTCGAAGAGGCGGCTGCCATGTATCGATTGGTGGATGCCCTCACCGGAAGCCGGGGCTTCTATCCCAATGGCACGTTCCGTGGACTGGCACCGGCGCGCTTTATCCAATTCCTCTGCGCCCGCGGCGAAAGCGGCAGCATCGCAATGGAAACTGTTCGAGGCGAAGCGACGCTTGTCATGGA
>JBGSSC010000090.1:0-2988 GCA_041737265.1 Terrimicrobiaceae bacterium
CGACGTCCGAGAGGCGATAAAGAACACCCCGGCCAATTTTAAGGTAAGGCAGGATGCCTGCTCGCTCGCGGCGCTTGAGGGTTTCGATGGAACATACCCAACGCTCCGCGAGGGAGCGCCGGGTCAGGTGCTTGGTTTCGGCATGCGTTGGCATACCGGGCATCTTCAGCGCAAATCGACAAAACGTGACGGGGGCTACGGAACCGATTTCACCTGTGTGTGGGGATTGCCCTCAAACTTTACAAAGCGAGCCTGCTCACCGCATCAACAGCATTTTCTACGGCTTCTCCCCGCGCTGCTGCCTTGCCTGACCTGTTGCTCCCGATTTCCGTCTTTGGCTTCAGCAACGCGTCGCCCCACTTGTTTCCCGGCTCCCCAAAAAATTCTTTCAGAATCAAGCGGCAGGCTGCCTGATAACCTTCAACATTGTCTCTTACCGAGTCCGGCAATCCTCGACATGCAGACAGCCAGTCCGGCCAAATCAATACTCCTCCATCAGCCAGCAGGTAAACAGATGCCTGCCAGAGAAATTTGCCTCGCGGACGTGTGGATTTCACATGTCCAACAGCCACTGCCTTTTCCTTGCAGGCGTCCATGATTGGTAGCTGGAGTGCCGCCCGAGAGGCGACTTTGACCGATTCAGCTGCGAGTAATCCCCAAATTGGGTCTTTTGCGGCTGCGGGGTCCTTTCCTCTGTGTGCACTTACTGATTTCGTTCCAACTTTTTTGTCCTCGAATACCGCCCGTGCCCGTTTCCATTGACGACCCCCCGTCCCCGCATAAAGCGAATACAAGACCGGGAGTGCTGTCAACCGGGGCAGAACGTCATCCATTGCCCCCGATTGAACAAGATTCTCGAAGCGTTCTACTGCGGCTTCAAGGAGTCGAGCGAGGTAGTCGGCGGTATTTTCTGGGTTATCTATCTCCGTGGAATTCACTACCTTTCGGATCATGCCTAGCAGGTCTTGGATTCCGGCCGTCTTTTGCTTGGCCCAAATAGTCCTGAGGTTTACCGGCTCAATGATGTTCCCCGCGATACGGGCTTTGTTGTATGCCGCCTGACACTCCTCTGCACTGAGGCGTCGCAAGCCTGATGTTTTTGCTGCCTCTCCCTCCGCAGGGAGCGCAGATTTCGGGATGCTTTTTGCCTTGGGTTTTCGCATGGCGATTTTTAGCTGTGAGCTGCCCCTTTGGTTCGCTTCCGGGGTGCGGGTTTCTTGGTTCCAGTCTGGCTGGAAGGGAAGTTGGTGACGTTCTCCGCAGGCAGGAGTGCCCCGAGGTCAATCGCCACGCGCTCTTTGTTGTCAGCGTAGTGTTGCGCTGTTGTCTTGATGTCCGAATGCCGCAGGAATCTTGAAGCCGCGTAGATGCCGCTCTTTGTGGCGATGATCGCCCCGGCCTCCTTACGCAGGGTGTGCAAGGCCCGCTTGTCCTCGACGCCATTCTTGCGAAGCCATGCCAGAAGGGAATCGAAGGCTTCTTGGCAACGGTAACGCTGACCCCATGCCCGCGCTCCGCCTTCACCCGCGCCACCCTCGATCACATATTGGGAACCCGCCTTCGCCTTGAACCCGCGAAGCAAGCCGCAAAGGATCCCATCGATGGCGACCTTTGCGGTGCTGTCTGCCGATTTCAGTCCCCCGGCCTCCGTGACTTCGATGTGGATCTCCCCACCATCAAGATCAATCTGCCTCCAAAGAAGGCGGTCGATCTCGCCCCGGCGAAGTCCTGCCCCAAGTGCCAGAAGGAGGATCTTGAAGGCTTCCGGGTTTGCTCCCCCAAGGTCGGCCCGCGCCTTCCCGAGCAAAATGGAAGGGTCGATCTTTGAATGATACTTCATGGATTCCCGAGGGTAGAAATCCACCTTCGCAAATGGTCGCTCCTCCAGCTCTATGGGAGGGAGATGTTTGGCGATGTCCTCCTGAAAAAGGGACCGTGCCGCCCGAAGGCAGGAATTGCAGGAGATCCGCGCCGCCCGCTGCCGCGCCGGGTTGCTCCCGCCCCGGTCCTTCACATACCGGATTTTCCACTCCTGAACCGCCCGAGCCGTGAAAAGGGAAACCGGAGCCATGTCCGCTTGTTGGCGGAACGTGCCACCCTTCCGCCCGAATCGCTTTTTGGTCCTCTCTACCCGCAGAATATCCGCTGCGATATGCCGAGCCGCCCTCGCGTACGCGTCGAAGGTTGTCGGGCTCTTGTCGAAAACCTTCCGCGCCGCCTCGATCCATGCCCCGAGCGAGGAGACATCCTCGCCCTTTGTCGGTCGATGCTTCGCAAGCGTCGCTTCAACTCCGATGGTGAGCAATTCGTTGTAGATGCTCGCCGCCTTCGCCGCTGCCGCTTCCTGATTCCCCGTTCCGAGCCCAAAGCTCAGGCGCTTCCCCTTAAACTGAAGTTGCATCGCGTAATGAGGGGAGGCATCTCCCCGAGCATTCACGGGCTTGAAGATTCGTGCCTTCCAGTGGTTGGCGCTATTTTTGCCCGCTCGCGCCCGCTTGGGTTCCGTGTTTGGTAGTTGCTTGGTAGTTTTGCCGTGCTGTCCTGCTTCGCCTTGTTCTGATTTGCTTGGCTCTTCAACGATGTGTAAAGTGCTCGGGACAGATGTATTAGGAGACATTGTTGCATTCATTTCAGCTCATAATAGAGCATATCAGAACGAGAGCAATGCTCTAATTCGTAATCGATAGGTCGCGGGTTCGAACCCCGCCTTCGGCTCTCCCTAATCCGGCGGGAGCCGCTGCCAAGAGCGGGTTTGTTGGCAAGGGGACCCGGTGAGAAACAGGTGCCATCGCCGCCGGATTAAAATATTTTTCTGCGAAAACTGGAGGGAAACGCGTCGTCGTTTCCCATATTTGGTTCCGGCTCCTTTTGGCTTTCAAAAACATCGCCATGAGCTGTATCTCGTATAAAGAAAATCCGCTTTCCTTTACACGATAAGAATAACGTGATAAGCAAACGGCACTTTTCTTTACATGACCAAGCTCCCGC
>JBGSSC010000093.1:0-2302 GCA_041737265.1 Terrimicrobiaceae bacterium
TCGGACATCGACCGCTCGTGGACGATCCTCACCACCTCAAGCGGAATTACCGGATTTGATGCCGCCAACTGGGATCTGAACCTTACCAACTTCACAAGCAGTCCGGCGTGGACGGGTACTTGGGATCTTTCCCGGAGTGGCAACAACCTCGTGCTCAATTACAGCGCAATCCCCGAGCCCGCCACCTGGGCCCTTCTCGCAGCAGGCCTCACGGTAACCGGGATCTTCCGCCGCCGACGACGGTAACACCCTGCCTTGGGGGGCAGCATGCGTGTCAGCTTCGTCGAGCCTGGATTGATTCTGCAAGCCTTGAGCCAACACTCCTTGAACTCCCGAATTTGATGCACTGGAGTCAGAATTTTCATCCCCTCTGCATCCTCGCCTCTTCCCGATTCCGGCGTGCGGCAAAGTGATACGCTTGGCTCGGAGATCGCTCTCCACGATGGAGGGGAACGCTTCGGCGCTTCTCCTAATTCTGCCGCCGGAAATCACGGCCCCGAAGCCGCCGAAATATCCGCGCAGTGGCATGTCATTTTGGGATCGAAACGGGTGGAATCAACGGACGGCTTGGCGACCCATCGTTACCGGCGGATAGCAGGGCGGTTTCGCCGTTGCAACCCAGGCCTCGTAGCAGTCGAGGCCGGGCTTTCCGAGCGCCGTGATATTTTGCTCATTATACCATGTGTTTGGTGTCAGACCTCCGAAGCTGACGGGAGAGAGTGCGTTTCAATGCAAAAAATCACTAATTGTTCACAAATAAATCTGTTATTTGCCTTTACAACGCCACTCTATGGGCGAACATTGAGCTCATGGTGATAGTCTCCATGGCGAGAACGACCGCTTCCCCGCGGGGAGCGTTTTCCCTGGTGGAGGTTGTCTTGGCACTTGGGATTATCGGGGCGGCCTTCATTCCGCTGCTTGGGCTGCTGTCGGTAGGCTTTTTGACCATGAAGGAGAGCAATCTGGACGTGAAATCCGCTCTGATCGCCCAGAAGTTTCTTGCGGGAGCACAGTTGGTTCCCTACGCCGAGTTGGGCGACACCACGCATTATCTGGACTATGATGGCAACGAGGTGCCGGAGACTGATTCCGCATATACTGTGCAGCTTGTCTCCTCTCCGGACAACCTTCTTGGAAGTGCGAGCCTGAAGAAGGTCACCCTCACACTCACCGGACCGGCTGTGGAGCACCGCCCCCGGGTTTATTCTTCAACCGTGGCGAATTTGGGAGACTAGCCCATGGTGAACCGTTTGAGCCGGGAGCCGGAGCACTTCGGGGGGAGGGGATTTACAATCATCGAAGTGCTCGTTGCAGTGGTGATCACGAGCCTTGTCCTTGTAATGCTTCTGCAAATTTTAGGGTTTACGTCCTCGCAATGGCAGAGGACCAGCGACAATGCCAGGGCATTTGAAGGGGCTCGGACGGCTTTCGATTCACTCACGCGGTCACTTTCGCAGGCGACGCTTGCGACGGAATACGATTATTATGACGCCTCCCGCGTCGCCCGGTTGGCGGTCACCAATTCGGCAGCCCTGGCGGCATTCACCCCGGACACCTACGGACGCTATTCCAGCCTGCACTTTCTAAGCGGGAAAGCCCTGCTTCCGACCAACCACACCCACGCCTTGTTTTTTCAGGCACCCATGAACTTTGGAACCAATGAGGCTGCTGTGAGTCTGCCAGCCTCCGGAACTCTTAATGCCATGGGGTATTTCATCCGGTATTCCGACGACGCCTCCGGGCGCCCCACGAATATTTCCGCGTCGTCGCCCGCTCCCCGGACTCGCCACCGGCTCATGCACTATTTCCAGCCCACCGAGAATCTCGACGTTTACCGCGATGGGTCTGGCAATTCCTGGTTTCTTCCCGACCTTGTCAGTAGTTCCCACGTTCTGGCTGAGAACATCGTGGCGCTTGTGGTGTTACCCAAGCTGCCGGAAGAGCATGGAGCGCCGGTTGATGTGCTTGCACCGGAATACGAGTACAATTCCCGCACGAATTGGACAAGTGCGAAACAACCGGTGCAGATGCACCAACTGCCTCCGGTTGTGCGGGTGGCTATGGTGGCCATCGATGAGTCGTCCGCCCAGCGCAACCCGACTCTTGGCAGCGCATTTCAGGATCTGTTCCGGAATCCTGCGGAGTTTACCAACAACCTTGCAACGGTGGAAATCGCGTTGCGTGATGCGCGTGCAAACTATCGGATTTTTCAGACCGAGGTTCCACTGCGATCTGCCAAATGGAGCGAATGATTATGCCCCTCCGTGCTAGGGCCTTCAGTCTCATCGAAGTTCTGGTTGTT
>JBGSSC010000115.1:0-4877 GCA_041737265.1 Terrimicrobiaceae bacterium
GTCTCCATTCACCGACCATGATGCGTTCCCCTCTTTCGTCCCTCGCTTTTTCGCTGGTTGAAGTTTGCCTCGCTCTGGGAATTGTAACCTTCGGGCTTGTCGCAATATTCGGGCTTATTCCGGTGGGATTGAACCTCACGCGGGAAAGTTCCGGTGAAACCATGGCCACCAGCATTCTGAGCGGCTTGGTCGCCGATCTGAAAACCTCTGACGGCCTCCCCGCGAGTTCATTGCATGGAGTGCCAATGGAAGAAGCGGGCAGCGGGAATGTCTACTTTGATGAAAACGGTCATCACTTGGGAAGTGGCCCGGACCCGGCTGCCACTTTCGAAGCCCTCTGGACACTTCGAGCCGGAACCGGCGCCACTCCGCCGAATGCGCATCTTGTTGTAAGCTGGCCGGCGGGAACATCCGCTCCCCAGGGATCGGTTGAAACCCTGGTTGTCCTCGCCCAGTCCCCGAAACCGGACTGACCCATTCCATGCCTCCTCCCAATCGATTCGCGATCCGCGGCTTCACCATCCTCGAACTCCTTTCGGCGATTACAGTCCTGGCCCTGCTGGCCTTGGTGATTTTCTGGCTCGCGGAAAGCACGTCCGAGGTTACCAAAGGCGCACACCTCCGCATGGATGCGGATTCCAGCGCCAGACAGGTTCTGGATCGAATCAGTGTGGACCTTGAGCAGATGATTCTCCGTCCCGACCTGCCGGGTTTGTTTGAAAAGCAGGAAACCAACGACCGCATCACATTTTTCGCCATGGGAGATGGATACGAAGGGGATCGGGGCATATCCAAAGTTTCCTATGATGTGAGCGACCATAAACTGCGGCGGGGTGCCGAAGGCAAGAGTTGGAGCGGAGAGGATGACAAACTCGTCTTTGAGCCCGACGTCGTAACTCCCGCGGCAGGGGAGAATACAGAGACTGCTTCTGATAAAGTCATCCGTTTCGAAACGGCCTTCCTCATGAGCGATGGTTCGATTCTCGCCGGTTTGCCGGCTCCGGGCAGGATTCTTGAGCCCGGTTTCGGCGGCAGATCCGTGCGTGCCATTATCATTGGGGTCGTTACACTGGATGACCGCGCCAGGAACCTCATTCCGAACAAGGATGCGGCTCCCCTTGCTGTCTTGTTTCCTGACGCTGAGGATAACCAAACAATCCTTGCGGGCTGGGAGCGTGTGATCGGGGAATCCGGGCTTCCCGCTCCTGTGCTTCGAGGTATCCGGATGTATCAGCGTTATTTCTATCTACCTGAAACCCGGGTATTGGCCCAACACTGAGCCCGGGCCCGTATTCCGGGAGGCAGAAGAAGCCACCGCACCATCTGGAGAGCCAAAACGAAAAACGTCGCAACATCTTTTCGCCATAGCCCGCCCCGTTGACAAACCTTCCTCCGGAACTTGCCGAAGGACTCGCGCAACTCAATGCCGCGATATAATCGCGGAAGCAACGGTATTGGTTTCCGCAATAGACCGACAGAGCAAGGGAGCATTTGTCAGCGGTCGTTTTATTGGCTCTTTTTGAATGGGCGCCCGAGGCTCGAGCGAAAGAGAATGGCGTCTTGAGCGGGTAAAAGTGCTCTGCCCTTGTACCGGTTACCGGTCCAAAGGTCTTTTACCCCGGCAGGCAACAAAATTTCCCGCGGATACCGGGTCCAATTCAGGATACCTTCAAATATTCCATCTTCCCGTTCGAGAACAACATGCTCGGGCAAACCTGCCCATCCGCCGCCCTCGCGAATAATTCGCGTTTTCTTCGCCGGCGCGAATAAATTGACGCCCCTCATCAGGAAGTCACGTGCTACCGTTGTACAGGATGGCAGGTCCCCGCCGATTTCACAGACCGCACCGGAAAGCAGCGCCATGGTGGCACCGATCCGGTTGTGCCCCGGAGGCGAATTGGTCCGCCAACCGAACGAGTCCGAATCCGCCAAGAGGCAGTCGTGGCGAAACATGGAGCTGCTGACGCCCAGAACCCTTGCACTCTCGCAGAGTTCCTCCCAGGTCCCGGCACCAATATCGTCGGAGTGCCTCGCGGAATCGATAAACCGTCCGGGAAACGGGTTCCCAATGCTGGTGGCCACGGCGGTCAGGATATATCCATCCGCGGGGATGAATTCGCGGAGGTCTTTCAGAAACATGTTGCGGAGCTGAATCGCGGTAAGGTCCCGGTTGTGATAGCGGACTTGAGGGATCTCAAACGGGAGAGTCCAGAAATCCAGTTTGATTCCCTTGAACCCCCACTCCTGCGTGATTTTATCCCATATTCCCCTGGTGAATGCGCGTACCTCGGGAAGAGAATAATCGAGGTAGGCACTTCGCGGCCCGAATTTTCCCCCGCCCTTGATGGGGAGCAGCCAGTCCGGGTGCGTTTTGGCAAGTTCTGAAGCGCAGTGCAGGCGCGGCGTGACCCAGAGGGCCGGTTGGCATCCCGCTTTCTGAATTTCAAGCGCCGCTGCACGCATTCCCTTGGGAAACAACGCTTCGTCATGCACCGGGGCCGCCGGGGGAAAGAAACTTTCAAACGCCGAGTTGAACCAGCTGGCACCGGGGGCGTTCGAAGTGACTCCCCCATCCGGAGCGAGTCCATTCCCGACCTCGGGCAGCCCCGCCGATTCCGTGGAACGTCCCCGCTGGTATCCATCGTCGATCATGACATAACGGGGACGATCCGGAAACATCCGGTTGAGTTCCCTGGCATTGGCTTTGACAAAGTCGTGGGTGACATCCCAAAACCCGCGCGGCCTCGGGTTGTAATTCCATGTGCCCCAAACCACGGCGTTGCGCAGCACGGAGCCTGCACCCGGAAATTTAATTCGCCTGCGAAGAAGTGAATAATATCGGTCCAGCGCCTCCTCCACCCCACCACTGGAAAAAATGGCCACATGTCGCTCTCCCTCGTATTGTCCACCTTCCGGAATTGGAATTGCGGGAATGCCGGAAAACCAGTCCAGAATACGGATCCGCACGCCGCGGGAGGATTTGCGGATTTGCCAGACCGGCTTGCACCGTTCCTGGCTGAGCACCGCCAAAAGCAGAGTTCCCCGCACCGGATGCGTGAAAAAAATTCCGGGGAAAGGCAAATTTTCGGACATTCCGAAATCCCCCTCACAGTTGTCCAACGTGCGGAAAAAGGATCCCGTATAAGCTCCAAGGCCATTGAAATACAGCTCCCGCTTGAACAGCTCGCAATGGCCAACCTGCCACAAGCCCCCTTCCCCGCGCACGGTTCCTTCAAAAACACAAATCTCACGCAGTCCAATCCGTGCCGCCCTCGGGTTGGGGATCCGGACACCAAATTCAATCTCCGACCCGCCGAGCGGTTTGGTGGTGAACTCGATTCCCGATGATATGTCCCGATTCGAGTCCGTCGTGCGGAATGCCGGTCTGCCATCAAACAGCCCGATCCCCGTCTCGCTTCGAAGTTGAAATCCCCCCGTTTCCTTCGATAAGACCAGTCGCCGTGTGTTCATAAATGGGTGCTCTTCTCAGGCTGGCATGCAGTCATTTTATGGATACGCTTGCACGAAAATCTCCAGAAAAACCGGTTTGAAAAATTGGCATCAGGCACCGGGGTATTCGACATTCATGGCCAATGCCCCTTGTCGTTTGGTTGAACTGCGGCCATCCGGAGCAGCTG
Source organism: Terrimicrobiaceae bacterium (assembly GCA_041737265.1). GTDB lineage: Bacteria > Verrucomicrobiota > Verrucomicrobiia > Chthoniobacterales > Terrimicrobiaceae > JBGSSC01. Next base: position 3,639 of record JBGSSC010000115.1, read on the forward strand.
TATTCGGCAAGTTCACCGGCAGCAAGGGAATTGGACTTCGCGGATGGCCAAAAAACCGGAAACGTTACATTTCCCCCGAAACCACCCCTCCCTGCGCTCGCATATCCATACAACGTGTGTCAGTAGCCGCAGATTGTCGCCAGTAATGCAACGCTTCCAGAACAATCTTCACTCCCGTGCTTGCTCTTCTTGAATCCGCGGCATCATGTAGCCGCTTAAGATTTCCCCAGTCCGGCAATCCAAAACACTGAAACCCACTCAATTTTATGATGACAATCGAAGACTTCGTCCGTGCCCGATATGGGATGTTCATTCATTTTGGCCTCTATTCCATGCTTGGCCGGGGAGAGTGGGTGATGAACCGTGAGGAAATTCCGAGGGCCGAGTACCGGTCGCTCGCCGACCGGTTCCAACCAGAATACTTCGACGCCGACGCTTTGGCCCGGTTGGCCGTACGCTCCGGCATGCGGTATCTCGTCTTCACCACGATGCACCACGACGGCTTCCGTCTCTATGATTCGGGCCTGACCGATTTCTGCTCCACAAAGACCGCCGCCAGGCGGGACTTTACAGCGGAGATCCTCGCTGCCTGCCGCAAGCACGGGTTGAAAGTCGGGCTCTATCACAGTTTAAACAATTGGATGGATCTGCCCGATGGCGTGGACGCTTTGGAGAACAGAGCGGCCTACGAACAATTTATCGCCAACACCTTTGAACGAATCCGCGAGTTGCTCACCCGCTACCAGCCGGTCGATATCCTTTGGTACGATGGCTGGTGGCCGTTTCATGCCGGGGGATGGCGGGCAGCGGAACTGGATCGAATGGTCCGGACGATTCAGCCGGGGATTCTTCTGAATGGCCGCCACGGAGGAGAAGCGGATTTTGCCACTCCGGAACAGCATCTGACCGCTCCCGATCCCTGGCGCCCATGGGAAGCTTGTATCACTCTCAATACCAGCTGGGGCTATCACGCCGGAGACCATCGCTGGAAACACCCACGGGAAATCCTTTCCATGTTGGCAACCTGCGCCGCCCGCAGAGGGAACCTCCTCCTCAATATCGGGCCACGCGGGAATGGAACGGTTCCGGAGGCCACCACCGAAATTTTGCAGCAAACCGGCGCCTGGCTGGATGTCAATCGGGAGGCTCTCGACGACACGGACTTCTTTACCTACAGCCTGCTTGAAGAGGGGGGGCATCGCAGCGACTGGAATCACTGCGGTCCGCTGACTGCCAAGG
>JBGSSC010000135.1:0-4585 GCA_041737265.1 Terrimicrobiaceae bacterium
GAACGGCTTCGAATTCGACAGGGAGGACTTTCTGCACCAGCGGAATGTCCTTGTAAAGAAGCTGCTCCTGGAGGGCGATGGTGTGGGTGGAGATCACCGCTTTGCGCCGCATCCGCTTGGCATGGAGCACAGCGGGGATCAGGTAGGCCAACGACTTTCCGACCCCCGTGCCTGCCTCCACCGCCAGATGGCCGCCGGATTCCAGCGTGCGGGCCAACTCGACCGCCATGTGACGCTGTTCCTCACGAAACTCGAAGTTCGGCACTTTCGCGAGCAGGCCGCCTGGAGAAAAGATGGCCGAAATCTCGGCTTCGAATCCTCCGGTTGCGGGACTCCCTCCCTCCGCGTGCAGACTGATCACAAGCAGGTGCCCGTGGGACCCGGGTTGATGGTTGCGGCATTGTGCATTGGGACTCAGATTAGTCGTTTATTTCCGGAGGGCAAACCGCACCGTGCCCCGCTGAAGACTTTTCGCTGCGAGCGGGAAGCAAATCTTGACTCAAACGCACCAAATTCGACATATCACTCAATCCAGGCGTAGACTGGACGGTTGCAGCATCAGGGCAAACCGCTCCGCGCAAACAATAGATCCAACGATGACCATTCTCGACCGCTACGTCCTCTCGAAATTCGCATTGCCCTTTGTGTACTGCTTCATGGGCTTCATCGCCATTTGGTTCATCTTCGACCTCAGCGACAACCTCCCCGACTTCCTGCAGGGGAAAGCCTCACTGGAGTTTCTGCTCGCCTATTACCGCTCCCAGATCCCGGAAATTGTGGTTGTTTCTCTCCCCATTGGGACCTTGTTGGCACTGCTCTACTGCCTCACGGCAATGTCCCGCAGCAATGAGATCATCTCGATGCTGGGTGCCGGACTCAGTGTAACCCGCATCATCCTGCCACTCATTTTCGTGGGCCTCATCCTCACCGGAGTCACTGCCTACTTCAACTATGAGGCTGCCCCGCACGCCGCCATGCACAAAAAGCAGATGCTCCGCGATGTAAAGCGACAGGAAAAGCGGGAACCCGGGCTCTCCGCCCACCTCTACCGTAATCGCGAAGACTTGCGAACATGGTTCATGCGCCGGATCGTGCCGGGCAACCAGCAACTCAGCGATGTTCAAATCATCCAACAGGACGCCAACGACAATATCATCGCGCAATACTATGCTCGCGACGCCTACTTCAACGAGGGGCTGAATGCCTGGGTCCTTTACCACGGCATGGTTGTCACGATGGGAGAAGGGCAGGAGACCACGAAGGAAATGTTCGAGGGAAAAACGATCGAGGGTTGGAAGGAAACGCCGTGGCGTATCGCAAGCTCGGTGATGAACCCCGACTACCTCTCGGTGCCGGAGTTGAAAGATTATCTTCAGTTCAACCACGACTTCCCCGTCGCCCGGCTGGCCCCCTACCGCACGCAGTTGCACTATCGCTGGGCCCTCCCCTGGGTCTGTGTGCTTGTCGTCTTCCTCGCCGCCCCCATGGGCATCGTTTATTCACGCAGAGGGATCCTGGGAGGGGTCGCCGCGGCTATCGGACTCTTCTTTGCCCTCGTCTTCATCAGCAGCCTGTTCATCGCGCTCGGCAAGGGCAGCCGCATCCCGCCAGCAGTCGCAGCATGGCTGCCACCGGCCGTTTTCCTCGTCATCGGCATGGGCCTCCTATGGTTTCGCTCAACCAACCGCGACCTGCCGAAATTCAGGATCCCCGGCTTCTAAGCCGCCACCGATTATTCCCCGGAACCGGGGCATGAACAGCCCCCGGTTGACGCCGGGACATCGGGCCCGATACGCTCTCCAATGATGGAAGCAGATGGCTTTGCGAACGAGTCCCTTTTCCCACTTACCTCGTGGACCATGCTCGCAAGCGTGCGGGCGGGCGACGCGGCTTCGGAGAGCGCGCTCGCGGAGCTCTGCCGCCGCTACTGGAAACCATTATACGTTTACGTTCGGTATCGAGGGCACAACCGGGAAGATGCAGAGGATTTAACCCAGGGATTCTTTCAAAGTCTGCTCACCCGGAACCTCTTCGGCCGGGCGGATGCTGAACGGGGAAGACTGCGGACCTTCCTCCTCACCTCGCTGCAGAATTTCCTTCACGAGCGGGCACGTGCTGGCGCGGCTTGGAAGCGCGGCGGGCGTCAAAGCTTTGTTCCGCTCGACGCTGAGGACTGTGAAGCTGCACTGATGGCATACACCGCCGCCGACTCGCCTGAGAGCGCATACGATCGACACTGGGCCATCGATGTGACCGGCAAGGCGCTTGCTGTCATGGAGCACGAATACGCAGCCCGCTCCGCAGCCGATCATTTTGATGCGCTCAAGGCCTACTTGATGCCGGAAGCAGCGACGCCCGACCCAGCCGAAACCGCAGCGCACCTTGGGATGAACGAGGGAACACTCCGGGTTGCCATTCACCGCCTCCGGGCCCGATTTCGCGCCATTATCCGCGCGGAAATTGCAGCAACACTGGCAGACGAATCCGATGCAGACGCCGAGATGCGCCACCTGGTGGCAGCCCTGAGGCGGGATTCAAGGTAATGTCAGCGCTCCGATGGCGTAACCCTCCTTTGTGATCCCATCCCCCACACCCCCGGAAAATGATGTTTCCATTCCTGTGAAACCAGGAGTGGTGCCCGCTTCCTGCGGGAGCTGCGGAGCCGATCTTCCCTCAAAAACGGATTTGTGCCCGGCCTGCATGATTGAGCAGGCGATGGCCGATCCGGAGACAGGGTCAGCCGGGTATGCCACGGGGTTCGGCAGCATGAGGAAGATCGGAGAGGGAGCGTTTGCCGAGGTTTTTGAGGCACGTCAGGTCCGGCCTTTTGTCCGCAAAGTGGCGGTGAAGGTGATCAAGGCCGGGATGGTGAGCCCGCAAGTTGCGGCGCGGTTTGAGGCCGAGGGCCGGATGATGGCGCGCTTATCGCATCCGGCGATAGCCGCGGTATACGATGCGGGAGTTCAAGTGGACGGCCGCCCATTCCTGGTCACGGAACTGGTCGAGAACGCGGTGCCGGTCACTCGATGGGCGAAGGATTCAGCACCCTCCCTGAGGGAACGGGCGGTGGTTTTGCTCGGATTGGCCCGTGGTGTCCATCATGCGCATATGAAGGGGATCCTCCACCGCGACCTCAAGCCGGCGAACCTTTTGGTTTCCACGACTGAGGAGACGCCCCAAGGCAAGATTATCGATTTCGGAGTGGAAAAATTGCTAAATCCCTCGGAAGACGACCCGGCCGGCGTGCATACCCACCACCTTCAAATCCTGGGCACCCCGGCCTATATGAGCCCGGAACAGGCGGAGTGTGATCCATTTGCCGTGGATGCACGCAGCGACGTTTACGCCTTGGGAGCCGTTGGCCACGAGATTTTCACCGGACAATCTCCGAGACCCCTGGAAGAAAAAACGCCCCTGGCCGTGGCGCTGCGGCGGGTCCGGGAGGACGATCCTCCCTCCCCTCGTGCGTTGTGTCCCACCTTGCCTCGCGACGTGGATGCGATTCTCCGCAAGGCGATGAACAGGGATCCCACGCTGCGCTATACATCGGCGGACGCCATGGGAGATGACTTGCTTGCATTTCTTGAAGCCCGTCCGGTCTCGGCCCGCTCCTCTGCCCTCGGGTATGTGATTTGGAAATTCGTCCGCCGCCACATTCCTCTTTGCCTCGCCAGCGCATTGGCGGTTCTGAGTCTGGTTGCGGGACTCGTGGTCTCCCGCCACCTTTACATCGAATCGGAAAAGGCCCGGAGTGAGGCCGATGCCGGGGAGCGTTTGGCGAGGCGGGCCTTTGCAGATGCCGGCATGTTGCTTGCGGGGGAGTTGGTGCGCCAGGGGCGCCATGCTGAAGCGGCAGCCCGGTTGAGCGACGTGCTTCGGAGAGAACCCGGACACCCTGAAGCAGCAACCTATCTAGCCGGACTCATGGCCAGCGCCCCGATCTCACGCCGCTCGCCATCCTCGTCAGCCGACGCTGCTGCTGTAGGACGCCAATCCCCGATGCTGGAGCTTGGAGCGGAAAACCCCGCCCTTCCCCCCCGTGCTGTGTCGAGCGATGGCAAACTGGCACTGGAAGTCGGCCCGGGGGAGACCCTTCGCCTGCGCGACACGACGACTGGGGAAATTCGAAGGTTCCATGCCGGATCGGATGGTATCCGGTCGGTCGCCATTTCCTCCAGTGGGGATGAGATCGCCTATGGTGACGATCGGGGAAGTGTCCACATTTTCAACATCGGGACCGGCCTCCCGACAGGGGTGCTGCGGCTTCCGGCACCCGCTGAAGCCCTCTGCTTCGGAGAGAGCCTAGTTGTTGGCTGTCAAAATGGTTCGGTTCATGTTTGGGGACCGGACAAGTCAGGCGCTCCCAGCCATCGGCTGCGCCTGCCATCCGAGCATGCGATCAAGCACATTCTGGAAGTGGACGAAAGGCTGTGGCTTATCAGGAACCGGCTGGGCGGAGTCTGGCTGTGGAGGGCGGACCTTCCCTATCCCACCGAAATTTTGGAGGCTGGACTGGCCACTTCCTTTTGGGTCGACCCTGCAGGGCGGAAAGCCATCGCCCGCATCCGACCGGAAGGGGAACTCA
>JBGSSC010000180.1:0-2409 GCA_041737265.1 Terrimicrobiaceae bacterium
ACGCCGAGGGGGTGCTGTGGTTCAAGCGGATGAAGTATGGAGCCTCTTACCTCTACAGCAACGGCGGTCACAGCACCCGTGACATTCTCAACAACGAGGAAATGGAAAAGGCCCACCCGGAATTTTACGCCCGCGCCGGCGGCGAGATTTTCCGCGGTCACAATGGAGCGGTTCCAAAACTCACCAACCCCGGATTTCGAGATTTGTGTTCAGAGTACATGCGCAAGACCTTCGAGGCCTACCCCACACTTTCCAATACGACCCTCGGAATGCCCGACGGATTTGGGAAGATCGATGAGGATGATGCCCGCGTTTGGGTGAAGCCCGACGCGACGGCGGACGACCGGTTTTCCAACTATGTGTGGGACTACTGGCTTGCAATGGCAGCGCGGCTCAAGGAGTCGAATCCCGACAAGACGCTGACCTGCTATTCCTACACCACCTATCAGACGCCCCCCGACAATTTGGAGAAACTGCCGGATAATGTCGGCATCTGTATGGTTTATGGGGTGTCGGTTTCGATGCTGCCTCTGTATCAGGAGGCCCTTATTCCCATGCGTGAAAAGTGGCTCTCGATGCTGACTTCGGACCGGTTTTTTATCTGGGAGTATTGCCTCTACTACCGCCGCAATGCCCCCACGATACCCGTGGTTTTCTCCAAATTGCTTCAGAAGGACATGCAGAGGTTGGATGGCGTGTGTGAGGGGAAGTTCATTGAGATCATGCCCGTGAAAGAGGGCGAGGAAATGAAGATCGGCTACCCGGCGCTCACGCACATGATCCATTACCTCCAAGGCCGCCTCTACTGGGACCCCAACCTCGATTTGCCCGCTCTCCTGGATGAATTTTATCGGCTCTACTACGGCCCGGCACATGCGGAGATGAAGGAATTCTGGGAGTTTTCCGAGCATGTCTGGACCCGTCCCGATTCACGCAGCGTCACCCCCACCACCGGCTACTTGAAAAAAGCCGACATTCCCCGCTACTTCGACCTGCTCAGCCGTGCTCGCTCAAAGGTCGAGCCGGACAGCGTTTACGACCGCCGAATAGCCCGGCTGGAGACAGAGATGAAGCCCGCCGCGAATTACTTCGAACGACTCGAACGGACTGGCCCCTCCTTCAAAGGCCGATTGCAGGCGGCGGACGAAACACTCGATGGTGATCTCGAGAAGCCGTTCTGGGCAGACGGCCCCTGGTACGACATGAGGGAACTTGTTGCCGGTTCGCCCATGCCGGAACGCACCCGGACCCGCGTGGCCTTCCGCATGACTCCAGACCGCACCCGACTCCTTATTGGAGTTGACTGCCAAGAGCCCGAGATAAACGCGCTCAAGGTATCCGCCGCCAAGAATGATGATCCGAAAATCTTCGATGACGATTCCGTGGAAATCTATCTGGAAAGCCCCGAGCGCTCGTACTTCAAAATCGTGGTCAACTCGGAGGGAACGATTTTTGATGAAAGTCACGACGGAACCATTGTCGAACGCGATACCCTCCCGATCCTTTGGAACCCGGGCATCGAGGCCGCCGTCCGAAAGGGACCCCGCTATTGGTCCGCAGAAATATCCATCCCAACTGCTGATCTCGGCAACACCCAACTCGGCCCGGCCCGGCGCCACCCCTGGGGAGTCAATATCTGCCGCATGCGCCTGACCAGCGGCAAACCCGAGGCTTTTGCCCTCTCCCCCACCGGACAGATGAAGTTCGGCGAGCTCACCAAACTCGGGTTCCTTTCCATCGAATGACAATTGGACCTGTAATTCACCATCTCGAAAGCATGAAGATCGCAACAGAATCCCTGGCCGTTTTGGTGACTGCACTGGCTCTTGCCCTTCCCAGCTCGCGTGCTGAAGTGCCGGGCCAACAAGTTTGGGTCGGGCGAACGGATCCTTTGAAGACGCCACCAACTGGGATCCTTCCCAGCCACCGAGCGTGGGGTCTTACCTCCTTTTTGCCCCCGCACCGGAGCTCACTGTTACGCTGGGAGCAGACGCAGAAGTGGCCGGGATTGATGTCCAAGGCAAGCCGCTCGGCGACTCCGATCCTTGCTTGGTCCTGGATCTAGGCGGTGATACCCTCTCGGTGGGGATTTCTGCGGATGACAAAGAAAAAAGCCGGGGAATTATCATCCAGTCGACGGCTGCCGCATCGACGGGTCGTCGCACCCTGCATCTTCGCAATGGCAAGGTGATTGCTGAGGGAATTTCGATCTCGACGTTTCCAGACCCGGAATGGGCATCCCTCATCCTGGGAAAAGGTGCGGAACTCAACGCGCCGGTGGCCGTCGGAACTTTGGGACGGGCTGAAATTATCGTGCGCGGGGGGGCAATGGATCAGTCAGACAAGAAATATCATTTTGGGCCGGGTGGAAGGAGAGCTCGCGGAAGGGGTCGTGCGAATCATCGGCCC
>JBGSSC010000233.1:0-3088 GCA_041737265.1 Terrimicrobiaceae bacterium
AAGGTGCTTGTGACCGGCCGCTTGATTATTTAAAGACGAACGCTGGGGCACTATCCTTGGCAGAAAACATCCAAACCAGGCATGAAATTGGCTTCCAATGGCTAATGTGCAGCCCAAATCCGCGAGCATTCACTGGATGCGGAGGTGATGAACAATGGGATGTGGAAACCAAGCGAGTGTGGAAAGAGGACTGTTCGCAAGAATTTGATAAAATTTTCATCGCCAACCGGGTTCCGTGCGTTTTCTTTCATGATCCCACTGCTTCGAAGCCCACGGGTTGAACAGGATAGCGGTGGACCATGCACCGACTTTTCAAACCGATAACCCACATGCCGAAAACAGGACTGCCTTCAGCTCAGGGACTTTATAATCCGGATCTCGAGCACGATTCGTGCGGAGTCGGTTTCCTTTGCCACCTCAAGGGGCGGCGATCGCATGAAATTGTGGAAGGCGCGCTGAGGATGTGCATCAACATGGACCACCGCGGCGGATGCGGGTGCGATCCTCAAACGGGTGATGGTGCCGGCATTTTCCTCCAACTGTCCGATAAATTTTTCCGGGCTGCGGCCCCGGCTTGCGGCTTTGACTTGCCCGCTGCGGGCGACTACGCGGTCGGTTTTGTCTACCTTTCACGGAAAGCGGGGCAGGCCAGGGAAGCCATGCGGATTGTTTCGGAGATTGCAGCGAAAGAAGGGCAGACCGTTCTGGGCTGGCGGGATGTGCCGGTTGTGAGTTCCCTGCTGGGCCGGGCCTCCCGGGAGTGCGAACCGCTGATGAAGCAGGTTTTCATCGCCCGGGGAGCCAACGCGCCCGATGTGGCGGCCTTCGAGCGAAAGCTTTATGTGATCCGCAGGGTTGCAGCCGACTTTGTACGGTACCGGGGGATCCCCGGAGGGGAGGACTTCTATTTTTCCAGCCTGTCCTCACGCACAATGGTCTACAAGGGAATGCTCACCACCGGGCAACTGGCAGAGTATTTTCCGGATCTCCACCACCCTGACATGGAGACGGCGATGGCCCTTGTGCATTCGCGATTCTCAACAAACACCTTCCCGAGTTGGCCGCGGGCACAGCCGTTCCGCACCATGTGCCATAACGGGGAAATCAATACCATGCGCGGCAATGCGAACTGGATGGCGGCCCGCCAACACCTTCTCGAAGCTGGACTTCTCGGTCCGGACCTCGAAAAACTCATGCCGGTCATCCGCAGCGACGGGTCCGACTCGGCAATGTTCGACAACTGCCTGGAGTTTTTGGTCCTTTCCGGCCGCCCCCTGCCGCATGCGGTGATGATGATGATTCCCGAACCATGGGAAAATCACCAGCACATGTCGGCCGCCAAAAAAGCGTTCTACGAATATCACGCGTGCCTGATGGAGCCATGGGACGGGCCCGCTTCGATTGCATTCTGTGACGGCATTTCGATCGGGGCCGTTCTTGACAGGAATGGCCTGCGACCCTCCCGCTACTATGTCACGAAAGATGACCTTATAATCATGGCCTCCGAGGTCGGCGTGTTGCCCGTCGATCCGGCGACGGTGGTCAAAAAGGGCCGCCTTCAGCCGGGCCGCATGTTCCTCGTGGACACGGCGAAAGGTCGGATTGTTGATGACTCGGAGGTGAAGGGAGAGATCTCCTCGTCAAAACCTTATGGCGAATGGCTCGAGTCGAACCGGATTTTTTTCAATGCCCTGCCAAAGGGCAAGGCACCCGCTCCCATTGGAGGAAGCGATTTGCTCGCCCAGCAGCGCGCCTTTGGTTACACCTTCGAGGACAAGCGCTTCATCCTTGGTCCGACAGCGGAGACTGCCAGTCAGCCTCTCGGTTCGATGGGGAATGACGCCCCCCTCGCAGTCCTCTCCGATCAGCCACAACTTCTTTACAGCTACTTCAAGCAGCTCTTCGCCCAAGTTACCAACCCGGCCATCGACCCGATCCGCGAGGAATTGATTACAGCCAGTGTGACCTTCCTCGGCTCCGAAGGTGACCTGCTGAATCCGGGTCCGGAAAACTGCCGGATGATCCGGTTGGAGAGCCCGATCATCGGAAACGAGGAACTGGCGAGGCTGAGAGACATCAAGCTCCCGGGGTTCCAGGCGGCGACGCTGCCGATTTTGTATCCAGCCAAAGCTGTGGAAGCAGGGCTTGCCGCCGGCCAGCTTCCCGGCCACATGGACAACCCCGACCTTTCCGTCGAAGAGGACGGAGACGAACTGCTCACCGGGCACCATCTGGCAGCAGCCATGGAGCGGCTCTTCGAAGCGGCGGACCTCGCGATCCGGCAGGGAATCAATCTGCTTATTCTCTCCGACCGGGGAGTCGATGCCAAACGCTCTCCGATTCCTGCTTTGCTGGCCGTTGCAGGCTTGCATCACCACCTCATCCGATCCGGAACCCGTACGAAGGTTTCGCTGATCCTCGAGTCCGGCGAACCCAGGGAGGTCCATCACTTCTCACTCCTGCTTGGATATGGCGTGGATGCGATCAATCCCTGGCTCGCGCTCGATTCGCTCGACGCAATGGCAGCCGACGCCGAAATTGCGGTGGACTCCAAAACCGCCCAGAAGGCCTTGCTCAAGGCTTCGATCAAGGGCGTCGTGAAAACCATGGCGAAAATGGGGATCTCGACTGTGGCCAGTTACCGCGGAGCCCAGATCTTCGAGGCTGTCGGATTGGCAACCGAAGTCATTGACCGGTATTTCACCTGGACCGCATCACGTGTGGAAGGAATCGACCTGGGTGTCATCGCTCGTGAGGTCAAAATGCGGCACGACAACGCCTTCGCACCACGGGAGCCCGATGACAAAACGCTCGATCCCGGAGGCCTCTACCAATGGCGGGCCGGCAGCGAGCGGCACCTCTTCAATCCGCAAACGATCCACCTGCTTCAACAGGCCACGCGCTTGGGAGACTACGAGGTTTTCCGCAAATACTCCGACCTCGTGGACGAGCAGTCCCGGGAACATTACACGCTGCGAGGGCTGATGGATTTCAAATTCGACCCGGCGATGGAGATTCCGATCGAAGAGGTTGAGTCGGAAGAGTCCATTGTGCGCAGGTTCAAGACCGGGGCAATGTCCTACGGCTC
>JBGSSC010000315.1:0-6861 GCA_041737265.1 Terrimicrobiaceae bacterium
CAGCCGGTCGGCCATTCCCGCATCGGCACAAACGGCCATCCCGCCGTCGCCGGCTCCGCCGAGATTTTTCGTCGGAAAAAAGCTGAACCATGCCGCTTCGGCGATCGCTCCGGCGCGAACCGGGCCTCCCCGGGAAGGATATTGTGCCCCGACCGCCTGGGCGGCGTCTTCAATCACCCTGAGCCCGAAGCGGCTGGCAATCTTCGCGATCTCCTCCATTGCACAGACTGAGCCGAACAAATGCACAGGTATCACCGCGCGGAGGTGGTTGCCGCGGGGAGTCAGAAGCTGGCCCGATGGGCTGCGGCGGCATTTTGTTTCCAGGAATTCAAGCAGGCAGGCCGGATCGAGGTGCAGGGTGTCCGGCCGGATATCGACAAATACCGGCTCGGCGCCCGTGCGGGCCACGCAGCCGGCTGTAGCGAAGAAGGTGTAGGGAGTTGTCACGACCGCGTCCCCGCGGCCGATCTCCATCGCCATCAGAATTGCCAATTGCGCGTCCGTGCCGGACGACATCCCGACGGCGTGTCCGCAGCCACAGGCCGTGCGGAATTCCTCCTCAAAACGGGAAACCTCCTCTCCAAGAACGAATTGCTGGGATTCGAAGACCCGGTCGAGGCGCCCGCGCACGGCGGCACCCACCTGCCCGTGCTGGCGGGTTAGATCGAAGAGCGGAACGCGCACGCGCCGCCTCTACTGGACGACGCCGAATTCCGCGCGGCGGTTCATCGCCCAGGCGGAATCCCCACTGCCGGGATCCGCCGGCATTTCCTCACCGAAGCTCACAGTTTGGATGCGGCTTGCAGGGACTCCGGCCGCGATGAGTGCCTCGCGAACTGCCAGAGCCCGTTTTTCGCCAAGGCCGCGGTTGTATTCTTCCGTCCCTCGCTCATCCGTGAAGCCCGCGATGATGACGGTATCCTTTGATGAGCGGAGGGCGGTTGCGACCTGCTGGATTTTGCCTTGTTCCTCGCCGGATACGTCGAAGCTGTCGTACCCGAAATATACCGGTGAGAACTGGCCGCGCTGGACATTTCCACCGAAGAAATTGGCACCATCCATCCGGTCGGAGAGAGGCGTCCCGGAGACAAAATCCCCATCGATGCCGGCGAACTGATCCCCCTGCTTTTTCTTACATCCCGGCAGACAAACCCCGACGCAAACGATCACTGCGAGAACCCAAAGATTTTTCATTGGTGTCCCTCTTATCGCGCATGTGGGAAAAGATCAACCCCAACCCGCGCAAGTTCCTCAATTGCCCCCCGGGAATGTGTGGCCGAGAGGGTGAATCTGAGCCTGGCTGCACCCCGGGCGACGGTGGGGTAGCGGATGGCAGGAACGAGGAAGCCCGCTTTCCCCAGCGCTGCCGAGGCGGAAACCGCGGCCTCCTCCGGCCCCAGGACCAGCGGCACTATGGGAGTCGGCGAGCCGGGGATCCCCAATCTGTCACAAAGATAGGCTGTGTTTGCGGCGAGCCTTTGGATCCGGTCTCGGCCCTCGCTGCTCCCGAGGATGCCGAGCGAGGCCCTTGCGGCCGCGGCGGGCGCGGGTGGCGGGGCGGTTGAAAAAATGAAGCTGCGTGCACAGTTGATCAAGAAATCCCTTAACCGCTCCGACCCACAGATGTAGGCTCCCGAGGAGCCCAGCGCTTTTCCGAGGGTGCCCATCTGAACTTCGATGCGGTCAGCCACTCCCAGGGAATCCGCCAGACCCCGGCCGTTTTCCCCGAGCACACCGACTCCGTGGGCCTCGTCCAATAACAGCCATGCGCCGTAGCGCTCCTTGAGCTCAATGATTTCCTCCAGGGGTGCAAGGTCGCCATCCATGCTGTAAACCGACTCCAGGAGAATCAAAATCCGTCCTTCAGGCTGCCTGCCACGCACCGAGCGCAACTTGGTTTCAAGCGAGCCGACATCATTGTGCGCAAAGACCCGGAGAGTTGCGCCGCTGAGCCTTGCGCCATCAATCAGGCAGGCGTGGCAGAGTTTGTCCGCGATGATCGTGTCGGCTTTTCCCGCGAGTGCGGGGATTGTTCCCAGAGCGGCCGCATAGCCGGATGAGAAGGTCAATGCAGACGGCGTCCGCTTGAATTCCGCCAGAGCCTTTTCAAGAGCCGAGTGTTCCGGCAGCGTTCCGGAAATCAGGCGGGAGGCACCGCTTCCGGCTCCGGCCGAACGGCTTGCCTCGGCCGAAGCCTCCTGCACGGCGGGGTGCGTCGCGAGTCCGAGGTAGTCGTTCGACGAAAAATTATGAACCTCCCGGCCCTGGCACGAGACCCGGGGAGCCTGTGCTGGAGAAATCTCCTGCAACTTGCGAAGCAACCCGCGGCGTTCAATTTCCACGAGCCCCGTGCCGAGGAATGCCTCGAAGTCGGATGTCATCCGCGCATCAACACAAGCATGTCGCGCACGGCCGATTCCATTCCGACCGACATCGCCCTGGCCACAATAGAATGGCCGATGTTGAGCTCGACGAGGTACCGCATGCGCAGAATTTCGTGAATATTCGTGTAGTTGATTCCGTGGCCGGCATTGACGCGGAGGCCGAGTCCGGAAGCCGCCTCCGCCGCCTCGATGAGTCGTCTGAGTTCTTCCCCTGCGGCCGCACCCCTCGCGTTGGCGAAGGCTCCGGTGTGAAATTCGACGAATTCTGCACCGAGGGCTGACGCTTTCTCGAGTTGTCGGGGCTCGGGATCAACAAACAGGCTGACCCGGATTCCTGCTCCGCGCAGCCGCTCAACTGTTGGCAGAAGGGCCTCAAACTGCCCGATGCAGTCCAGTCCGCCCTCCGTGCTGATTTCCTGCCGGTTCTCCGGAACCAGGCAGACGTCTTCCGGCATGACGCGGAGTGCGATTTGAATAATCTCCTCCGTGTTTCCCATCTCGAGGTTGAGTTTCGTGGAAATGCCATTGCGCAGGCGCAGGATATCCTCGTCCTGAATGTGGCGGCGGTCGAGGCGCAGGTGGGCTGTGATCCCCGCGGCTCCCGCGCGCTCAGCGGCGAGGGCTGCTTCCAGTGGTGAGGGTTCCGCGTTGTGGGCATCGGGGTTTTGCCGGTACCGTGCCTGCCGGAGTGTCGCGACGTGGTCGATGTTTACCCCGAGCACGATGGTTCCATTGCCGGGGGAGTGGTCAGTGGTCTTCATGGCTGACGATATTGCTCCGCCCGGCGTGCTCCGGCAAGGGCCTCGAGGAATGCGGCGGCTCCATCTTTCAAGGCCCGGACCTTGGTTCCAGGCGCATCGCACCATTCGACCGGCCGCTCGACAATTCTTGCGCCAAGTGCGTCGGCCAGAGCCAGTGCTTCCACATCGAAACCGAAGGCGTCGGATTCCAGTTTTGAAAACACCCCGTGTGCAAAATCTTTGCGGAAGGCTTTGAAGCCACACTGTGTATCTTTCGAACGGGTCGCCCCGCAGAGCCGGAGGCAAAGGTTGAACGCCCGGCCTGCCAGGACCCGCGCGAAGGGCTGACTGCGTACAATCACGCTGCGAGGGTGTTGGCGGCTTCCGATTACAACATCGGCACCGCCTGCAAATTCCGGCAGGAATTCGTCGATGAACCGGAGCGGCACGCTCAAGTCCGCATCCATGAAAAAGACCACGGCTCCCTCCGCTGAAAGCATGCCCGTTTTCACCGCGAATCCCTTGCCGCGGGCCACGGGATTCGCGATCACCCGGAAGCGGGGATCCTGCAGGGCGAACTCCTGAGCCATCGTGGCCGTGGAATCGGTGCTCTTCTCGACGACCACGACCACCTCGGAGGAATAGGGGGTCCCGCCGAGGTGCGCGGAGAGTGCTTCCAGCGTGCGGGGGAGCCTCGCTTCCTCGTTGCGGCACGGAATGACTATGGAAACCTCAATCACTAGCAGGCTGTCGGACCTTGCAGTCCGAGTGGAAAACTGGCTGAAACGATTGTTCCGCTGCGGCCCTCCCACGCCAGACAGCCTGCTGAAACGGCACTTCGTGCCGCAACATCGGGCAAAACTGGTGATTCTTCTTCCTCAAAGCGGAAATTCAGCAGCCTGTCTGAAAGAGGGCTTCTTTTTGCGAAAAAATTATTGAGGAAAGAAGGCATATTTATTTTAAGTCCGCAGGCTGCTAGCGGGGCATTGCCTCAGACCAACACCAGCGCGTAAGCGCAACCTTCCAATGGGCAACTCGACAGTGCAGCCGGGAGGCAATCCAGGCTTGTTTGAAAATTTCCGCCCTTCCTTGTTTTTAACTCCAATTCCCAGTGTCTCGCTGAAAGACTTTTCGCTGCGAAAAGTCCATTAGATTCCTTGAGGGAGAAAGTGGGCATGCAGAGAGAGTGCAGAACTTGATTCAAATGCATACTATTTGGGAATTCAAGGAATCTAAAATGCTTTCCTCATGTGGCTGGGGAGGATGCCGAGTTGCTCGCGATATTTGGCGACGGTCCGCCGTGCGATCGGAACCCCCCTTTCGGAGAGGGCGGTGACGAGGTCCTGGTCGCTGTAGGGTTTGCGCGGATTTTCCCCCTTGATGATTTCGGAGAGGGCTTGTCTCACGCTCTCGTTGCTCACCGATTCGCCTGTGCCTGTGGTGTATCCCGAGGTGAAAAAAAACTTCATCTCAAAGAGGCCGTGTGGCGTCGCCATGTATTTGCCCGACACGGCGCGGCTCACGGTGGTTTCATGAACTCCGACTTCGGCGGCAACCTGGCTCATCGTCATCGGTTTGAGAGCCGAGGGTCCCGATTCGAAGAATTCCCGCTGCCGCGTGACAATCACCCGTGCGATCGCAAGGATCGTCTGCTGCCGCTGTTCGAGGCAGCTGATAAAGAAGCGTCCTCCCCGCACTTTCTCTTTCAGATAATCCCGCGCCTCACGTCCTCCGCCCAATGCCGTCATATCCCGGAAATCCCCTGCTATGCGCAGTCTCGGAATCTGGTCCTCATTGAGCGAGACAACAAACTCCCCTTCTTCTTCCGTGACTGTCACATCCGGCGCGATCACAACGTTTTCATCCGGCGCAAAGGCCAGTCCCGGGCGCGGATCGAGATCCCGTATGGCCTCGGCTGCCCTCTGCACCTCCGCCGTGGAGGTCTTCAATGCACGGGCGATCTCGGGGAATTTTTTGCGGGCGAGGTCCTCAAGGTGTCCGTTCACAATGCGGGCTTCCAGCCCCGTGCCCTTGCCCCGGCGGTGGAGTTGCAGGACCAGGCACTCGGCAAGATCCCGCGCGGCGACCCCGGCCGGGTCGAGAGACTGGATTTTTTCCAGGACCCTCTCGGCCTCCGCAACCGTGCAGCCTACCGGGTAGGCCGCCTCCTCCAGCGTGCCCCGGAAGTACCCATTTCCATCCAGATTGCCGAGAATAACCCCTGCCGAAGACTGCTCCCGCTCGCCGAGACTGGCAGGGTCAAGCTGCCCCTCCAGGAATTCGAGCAAGGTCGGGGGACGGGTCTGGGAATCGAAAAAGTGCTGACGGCGTTCCAGAGCCTCGGCGGTCCAGGGCTCGGAGATGGCGCGTTGGGCATAGGCTTCCCGCCACTCGTCCGAGAGGCTGCCCTCCGGCTCGCGCCCGGACTCGGCCTGTTCGCCTGGCTCCGGCGATACTTCCTCCAACGCTGGATTTTCCTCCAACTGCGAGGTCACCAACTGGCGCAGCTCGGTGATCGGTGCCTGCAACACGTGCAGGCTTTGCTGCATCTGCGGCGAAAGCGCCTGTTGCAGCGACATCCCTTGAACCTGTTCCAGACCCGCCATTGAAGGTGAAACTCCGGCACAAATCCTGCTTGTGCAAGCAGGAATCGCGCCAGAAGCGTCCGATTCCTGCCTTGCCCGTCGGCGTTGGGGATGGCATCGTCCGACCCATGAACAAACCGACCCTTGTGGTTCTTGCCGCCGGAATGGGCAGTCGTTACGGCGGGCTCAAGCAGCTCGAGCCGATGGGCCCCGGAGGGGAAACGTTGCTTGATTATTCGATTCACGATGCGGCCCTTGCCGGTTTCGGCGACGTGGTTTTTGTGATTCGAAGAGATTTTGAGGAGCGGTTCCGCGAGGTGGTTTTGTCGCGGTATGAGGACCGTCTTCCCGTTTCGTGTGCGTACCAGGAACTTGACGATCTGCCCGATGGGTATTCGGCGCCCCCGGGCCGCACGAAACCCTGGGGCACGGCCCATGCGGTTTGGGCATCACGCACGCGGGTCCGGTCGCCTTTTTTGGCAATCAATGCCGACGATTTTTATGGTGCCGATGCCTACAGGCTGATCGCCCGCCATCTCGAGACGACACGCGGTTGCGAATTCGCGATGGCTGCCTATCGGCTGCGGAACACGCTCTCTCCGCACGGTTCGGTGGCCCGCGGTGTGTGCGCGGTCGATTCCGGTGGTTGGTTGGAGGGCGTTCGCGAATTCACGAAGATTGAGGCCCGCGGAGAGGGGGCGGTTCACACGGATCCTTCGGGCGGGACTACGGAATTTTCGGGGGACGAACCCGTTTCGCTCAATTTCTGGGGTTTCACGCCGGAGGTTTTCCCTCTGCTTTCCCGGCACCTAGCGTCGTTTTTGGACTGCGGCGACCTTGCCGGCGAATGTTACATTCCGACGGCTGTGGCTGAGATGATAGCCGGTGGTTTGGCCCGGGTGCGGGCGCTGGAGACCCGGGCCTCATGGTTTGGCGTCACCTATCAGGAAGATCGCGCCATGGCTGCCGGTCGCCTGGCGGCTTTGACTGAGGAAGGTGTTTACCCGTCCCCCCTAATCCGGCGGGAGCCGGTGCCAGGGGTGGGGGTGTTGGCAAGGGGAGCCTTTGAGAAAGCATCGCCCACGCCGCCGGATTAGTAAAATTTGCTGCGCAAAATGAGGAGTGCGAATTGAAAACTTTAGTCACAGATCG
>JBGSSC010000345.1:0-2258 GCA_041737265.1 Terrimicrobiaceae bacterium
TTATGGCAATTGTTCCCGAGAAAAGCTCCTATGGATACACCGGGTGCACTGAGGGGCGATGGGTATTTTCGTGGCTGAACTTTTATGGGAAATTGGGCGTGGAGCTTTGCCGTGCCTTGCGCAATCGGCATGGCGGGGTGCTTAAAATGGAGGATGGTGGTGAAGCGGGCCGGGGCTTTTACCGGCTGGTTGCTGCGGACATGAGAGGGGGATGCCCTTACGAACGCAGCGTTGCCGCTTTTCGATTCCTGACGGACTGGACGCGGGAGTTGGAAACCCCCGGACTGCGGAATTCCGACCCTGTGGAGGCGTTGGCCCGTGCCTGCCAACACCGTTTCCGGGAACCCCTCTCCATCAAATCACTGGCAATAGAGCTCGGACTCTCGCGCGAACACCTCACCCGCCTCTTCGCCGGACGCTTTTCCTGTGGCCCCGCATCCTACCTGCGGGCGATTCGCATAAAGGAGGCCCGAACGCTCATGGCGCGCACCAATCTGCCAGCGTCGGAAGTTGCACTCCGCTGTGGATTCCCCTCACGTCATGCACTCCTGCGGGCGCTCACCAACAACCGGACAGGAGCATAGCGGAACCTCACCAACACACACCGAAACGACGGATGGGCATATGCTGGAAAATGTTGCCTCGACACCAACCTTCGTTCGGCTTGGCAAAGAGCCTGGATCAACGGTGAGAATCGGGTTCACCCGCCGCCGGAGTTTCCTAGAATGAAATCCTCGAAGACTATCCCGCTTTTGAGGTCGAGGATATCCGGACTTGCCTCCAAAACGCCCTGGCCCAAGAAGGTTGCCTTTGAATGAAAAGCTCCTGCATCTTAACTTTTCCCGCAGGAAGGGTCAGGTCAGACCAGCCGCCAGATGGTCGCGACCACCAGACACAAGAGGACCCCGATGGCAGTCGGCAGCACGGCCGACCAGAGTGTCCATTTGATACTGCCTGTCTCGCGGTAAATGGTATAGAGGGTCGTTGAGCAGGGGTTGTGACAGAGGCTGAAAAGCATCAGGCAGATGGCGGTAAGGGTGGTCCACCCGCCGGCGCTTAGGATCGAGTAAAGAATCCCTGAATCGTCTGTATCAAACATGACTCCCGCCCCTCTCCCTCCTTCCACGTGTATGCCGGTGGTCATCATCGTGAGCATGAGAATGGTCGGGATGACAATTTCATTGGCGGGAATCGCCACTACATAGGCCAACAGAACAATCCCGGTCAGGCCGATGGGTAAGGCCAGCGGGTCGAGCAAGTGGATCGACCACTCAGCGACAGACAAGCCGGAAATCCGGATATTACAGATACTCCATATGACGAGGCCTGCCGGCAGGGCAAAGACAACGGCCCTCCAGAGTACGATGATGGTGCGGTCAATCAGTGATGTGTAAAGAGTCCGGAGAACGTTCGGCGGACGGAAGGGCGGAAGCTCGAGGTTGAAGGTGGAGGCTTCGCCTTTGACCAGGGTCTTGGACAATCCGAACGAGACAACGAAGGTCAGGAGAATTCCCAGCGTGGTGATGGCAAAAACCGAGGCGGCAGCGGCAAAACTGGCCAGCCCGGCAGGCACCATGCCCCCGATGAAGATCGTCCCAATCAGGATTTGCGTGGGCCAGCGTCCGTTGCACAGCGCAAAGTTGTTTGTCAGAATGGCAATCAACCGCTCACGCGGGGAGTCGATGATCCGCGTCGCGATCACACCCGCAGCATTGCACCCGAACCCCATCGCCATGGTCAGGGCCTGCTTGCCGTGGGCCCCGGAGCGCTTGAACAAACCATCAAGGTTGTAGGCCACTCGCGGCAAGTAGCCGAAATCCTCCAGCAGTGTAAAAAGGGGGAAGAAAATCGCCATGGGTGGCAGCATCACGCTGACGACCCACGCAACGGTCAGATAACTGCCATCAATCAACAAACCGTCAAGCCACCACGGCATACCGGCAGCCACTGCAAATTGCTTCAGCAGCGCATGGCCATGGTCCATGAGAAGCGTCGCGAGCATCGCCGAAGGAATATTGGCCCCGGCGATCGTCAACCAGAGAACAACCATAAGCACCAATGCCATGACCGGCAAGCCGGTCCACTTGTTGGTCAGAATCCGATCGAGCCGGGAACGCCACCCGCTACCGTCGGCGTTGCCCTTGTGCTGAACGTAGTGGCGCGCAAGCTCCTCGGCGTCGGCGTAGATGGATTCCACGATCGCGTCGTAGCTTTTGCCTCGCACCGTCCAGCGCTCGGCTTCAATCCGCTCAAGGAGC
>JBGSSC010000357.1:0-3461 GCA_041737265.1 Terrimicrobiaceae bacterium
TATTTATTATGAAAATGTGGTCTGCAGCATGGTCGGCGAACCCGGCAAACCAATTACCATTTGCGGTTATCCCGGAGAGAAAGCCATCATCGACGGATCGCTGCCGGAATTCCAACTCCAGCCGGAGACAGCATGGGAGGAGGGCCAGGCTCCCGGAGAATTTATTTCCAAGCGCACCTATCCGAACATCCGCGATGTGCTCGGGCTCTTTGCCGACTCCAACATCGGCCTGCAGACTTACTGGTATCGTGAGGATATGATATCCCCCGGGGAGCTCAGGGCCGGCAAGGAGGAATCCGCTCTGGAGGTCTTCTATTACTGCGGCCCCGGACTCTATTATGACAAGAAAACCGGACGCATCCACGTGCGGCTGGCACCAACCAACAACAACCGTCCGCAGCTTGAGGACTACCACGGCCCGGACGACCCCCGCGCGCTCCCCCTGGTTGTGGCACCATTCCGCGCAGTGGCCCTGCACATTGACCAGGGAATGCACCTGCGGTTTCAGGACCTGATCATCCGGGGAGGCGGATTTAATACAGTATTGATGAATTTTGCCGTGGATGTGGAGTTCGACTATGTGAGCGTGTATGGCGGAAGCTATAGCATTCGATCAAAGGGCAGCGGTCCGGTCAAAATGACAAACTGCGGCATCTACGGCCAGATTCCCCCTTGGAGTTACCAGAGCGAGAACAACCTGCACACTTACGACGCCAAACACTATTCGCCCTTCACTTCGAACTCCGATACCAAGTCACGCAATATCTCCCGGCTGCCCAGTCACGCTCTCCTCGTCACCGAAGGAGCCGAGGAGTCGGACATTTTCTACTATCCTCTGAACAACCGCTGGGAGGTCGCCAACTGTGAGTTCGCCAACGGTCATGACGGAGTTTACCTCAATGGTCGCGACATGTGGATGCACCACTGCTGGGTGGATAACATCCAGGATGATGCCACCTACATCACCTCGCCGGCACCGGGTGTTTGCGACGATGTTCACCTCAGCCGCAATTATATCTCGGAATGTATCACCGCATTTGGTGCACATAATCGAGGCGGTCCCCAGGGACACACCTACATCTATGGCAACGTCGTGGATATGCGTCACTACATGCCCACCGATCGCCCGAGCAAGGATAACCCAGAAGGACGGATTATTCAGGGTGCATCCCTATATACACCTCACGGTGGCGGGAGCGGGAGTGTGGAAAACATCACCTTTGCCTACAATACGGTCATCATTCCTAACATTCCGGGATCCTACGCCGGACGAAGCTATCACTTGCTCACAAAGGAGACCATGCGAATTTCCTGCAACAGCATTTACGTCTATGTCGGCGGACAGGCCGGGAATCCGGACAGCCGGCCACCAGCCGGGCCGATCCTCATCGATGGAAACCTTCACTGGTCACCCGGCATAGGCAATGCCGAAGGTCTCGCCTGGCTGCAAACCATACGCGACTCAATCAAGTCGCGCGAAAGCATGAATCTCTTCAAGGGGCTGCCCTGGGACGGACGGGGAGCTTACGGTGATCCCGGATTCCAGGCATTCGGTCCGGATGGAAGCGCTGACATGGACTTGCGGATTTCCCAAGACAGTCCAGCCGGGGGATTGGCCGTCGAATTTCCAACCGCCGGCGCACTGCGGGATTTTCCAGCGGGTAAGGCTGCAGGGGCTTTCCAGCCTGGAGACAAGCCTTTGCAAGTCGGCATCGGGGGTCGCGTCCGGGCCGGAATCCGCCCGCTGGTCCCATTACAACCCTGAAGAAAAGCAGGCCTATCCGAAATGATAAATAGTGTGAGCCGATTGGAATCCCAACCCGAGACCATCGAGTTTTCTCCTCGCGAGTGGAGCGACCCCCGGACCGGACGCCGTCTCAGGCAACTGACATCGGGCGATGCCCACTGCTACCCTCTCTATTACTTCATTCCGACGTTCACGGAGGATGGGGCAACCATTGTTTTTCATCGGTGGGCGGGCGACAGCATTCAGATGTACCGTTTGGATGTTGCCACCGGACAAGCCCGCCGCCTCACCTCTGCAAAAACGCCCCGTCCTGGATACCCCCTATTCCTCCAGCCGGCTTCAGGGGTGTACGATCAGATGAGCGCGTTGAATACGGTCACCCGGGAGTTGATTTACTTCGATGGAAACGAATTGCACGCAGTCCATCTCGACACGCTGACTGACAGGCTCGTCTGCACGGTACCCGCTGACCGCCGACCCAGCGGGCAAACGGGAGTTTCGCCGGACGGAAGATTCTTCGTCTTCGCACACATGGACCGTCCGTTCCTCGATACTGCCCCGGCCGGGGGCCCCCGGCGCGCCGATGCGCGCGGAGGAGTGATTGAAATGGTGAACCTCGAAAACGGTCGGAGCCGTCAGCTTCTGTGTCTCAATCCCGGGAACACGCATGTCCATTTTCAGGATTCGTCTCGAATCGTCTTTTGCCATCCCCCCACGGAAAACGGCATCATGGTCGCCGACATCAACGGCAATTGGTATACCCACATCCGCACCCAGGATGGGCCGAATCTTCCGGGGCCTTTGCCGATCGAAGCCACCAGCCACTACCAAACCACGCGGCAAGGCATCGCGTACGAAATGCGGACCCGGCTGGGCCTGTGCGATCCGTACACCTACGAGTGTCAGGAATACCTTGTCGCGGAATATCCCGTAACACATATCGGACGGGATCCCGAGGCCCGCATGTGGTTTTTTGACACCAAACAACCCGATCCTGGTACCGGGATTCACACCGGCCCGCGCTGTATTTGTTACATGCCCGAACTAAGATTCAATCAGCCGAATGTCCCTGTCGTTCTCCTGAGCGGAACCATCACCTGGGGCACGGGGCAACATTCGCATCTCCATCCCGTATTGATGCCCGATCGAAATGAAATTCTCTTTGTTACCGGTGATGAACGAACCCGGACCAATCACCTGTGCCTGCTGGATGTTTCGGACCTGCCTGACACCATCCGGGAATCCAAATAAACTCAACGGCACCCAATTCCTCACGAATTACTGTAAAATCCGGAAGCGCGCCCCCTGATCATAAAGCAAATAGGCAGTATTGATCGCCAAGGGAGTTGTTGCCGAGGTGTGGCGGAGGAATTCCAGGAGCGCGTGCATCGGCGGTTTCTGATCACCACCTCGATATTGTGCCGCGTACGTGGCGGTTTGCAGTCTCGCGTATTCCAGACCTGCTGCAAAAAAATCCACCCGCTGTACGATGGTCTCGTCTTTCTCCGCCTGCTTCCTGGCTGAATCCAGCAACCGGGCCATCCGCTCCAGGCGGGCCGGATTGAAGGAAGCCAGCAAGGCGCGTTCCATCCTTTCCCGGGCCGGCAAGATCGCAACGCCCACCTCCTCCTCTCGGCTTGTTTCCGCCTGTTTCGGAGGGCCCATCGTAAGTGCCGCCTCCCGGGTGGCTTTCGCAAGTTCATCAAAGTATTGG
>JBGSSC010000379.1:0-3005 GCA_041737265.1 Terrimicrobiaceae bacterium
ACGGGCAGCCGATCGCTTTGCTCGCGCCTCATTCGGAATCAACGCGGTGCCCCGTTCGGTGGACCCCAACTACATTAAAGCCGTTCCGGGCCAGAAATTGGCCGGGCAGGGAGTTGCCAGCGTGATGAGCGTGGTGCGTTCGGTCAGTGTGCCTCTCGGCATTACGACGGCCGGACAACCCAATATCGCTTCAACCATATGGCGCACGGTGTCCGACAGCCAGAGCTTGGTCTATTTCTACGACTCTGCGACAGTCCCGAATGCATTCTGGGTTGAGGTGGGCAAGCTGGATCTGAGTTCGGGGGCCGGGACCAAGCGGCTTTTGCTGACCGGTGGAAAATTCTATTCCGGCGAGACTTCCAAACACTTTGAACCCGCCGAACCCTTCAAACCATTGGCCGCGTCGACGACCGCTCGAAAGTAGGAGACCGCACTCTCCGCTCGGTAGGGGTGAGAGAAAAATCTCCGTTCTCACCCGGGAGTGCCCGCGCCGGGCGTAAACCGGCGGGCTATAAAAATCAGGATGATTTTGCGAGCAGGGCGATGCCGGGCTTGGCGCTTATGCCGTGGGCAACGATGCTGAGGAGCACGGTGGCCATCACGGAGGCAATCGTGAGCGCCTCCCCGGGGAATCCTCCATGTTCTTCGAGGTAGACGAGCCCCAACACGATCGAGGCGAGGCCGCGGGGCCCGAACCACCCCATGAACATCACAGTCCGGCGATTCAAACCAGTCCCGGCCAGGGCAATTACCACGGGCAGCATCCGCACAATGGTCAGGCTGAGAGCAGCATAGAAAAATGCTGTTGCCCCGAGCTGGTCCCAGCCTCTTGCGACCAGTGTTCCAAACAGAAAGAAGACGGAAAGGTTGAGCATCTGTCCCCAGTCCTCCGTGAACTCCACGGCATGTTGACCTGCTTTGGCGTAGCCGGGCTGGATGGCCAGCCCGGCTACGAAGGCGGCAATGAACATGCTTGCACCCACGGCTTCCGACGCAAGGAGGCAGAGAATCGGCACGATTACCACCGCGATCTGGGTGAAGGACTCCGACATCCAGCCCCGGCGAGTTGCCATGCCGATCAACCGGCCGCCAACCCAGCCCAGCACCCCGCCAATAACCAGACCATAGCCGAGTTGATCTTTGACGAATTCCAGTAAGCCGGATTCAACCCGGGAGGGGTCCGTGCCTCCCATACACACCGCCATAAAAAACAGCAGGAAAGGAACCGATATCCCATCGTTCAGCCCGG
Source organism: Terrimicrobiaceae bacterium (assembly GCA_041737265.1). GTDB lineage: Bacteria > Verrucomicrobiota > Verrucomicrobiia > Chthoniobacterales > Terrimicrobiaceae > JBGSSC01. The sequence goes on from JBGSSC010000379.1 coordinate 1,250, forward strand.
CCTCGACGTTCAAGGCCTCCCGCACATCTTCCGGCACCTTTTTGCTCTTCACAATCACCTGGCCGAGCCCTGCGTCGGTCGGCGCCAGAATCGCCGCCAGAATTCCCGCCTCCCAAAGCGAAAACTGAGGAAAAATGAGCAGTGCAGCGCCAGCCCCTGCAAGAAGGGTGAACGGCATCCCGATCCCCAACAATCGTGCCGGCAGGGCCCGGATGTCTCTCAAAAGGGAAAGCTTTGTACGGCTCGCGTCGGTAAAAAGCAAAAGAACCAGGCCAACCTCGGCAAGCTGCAACAAAATTCCAGGCTCCACGTTCCCTTGGCCGAGCTGATCCAAAACCGGGACAAGGACGATTCCCGCTCCGGTGAATAGAATCGGGGCGGTCAAAAAACTCCGCTCAACCAATTGGGAAGTCAGACTGTATAAAAAAAGCAGCGCAAGCAGGAGAGGCAGGAGCATGGAGGGAATTCAGTCGCGACGTTAATTATAGATAAAAGGTAATAAACTGTGTTTCGAGGGGCTTGGAGCCCCTCAATCTACTCGAAATAAATTTTACTCTAAAGCTTTGCTTTGCTTCTTAAGGCAAGCCAAGGGCAATCCAGCAAATGTAGACGCTACTTATAATAACATTATAAAGTGTAATAAATAGAAGCAATCATATAATCTAAAGCGAATTAAGAATTTGTATTACTCCAAAAATCAGAAAACGCCTTGTTCCAGTCCCGGGACTGGACGCGTCCCGCGGCCACGTCCCCCATTTGCACGCGAAGAGCGTTGTTTGTTGTGAGTTTTTCTGCCGCATCGGCGAGGTCGGCGGCATTGAAAGCGCGGGTGATGAAGCCATCGGCTTCATTGCGGACAAGGTCTCTGGGACCGCCGGCATCGGAGACAATGGTAGGGAGTCCGCAGGCTTGGGCTTCGAGGATGACATTGCCGAAAGTGTCGGTTGTGCTGGGGAAGACGAAGAAGTCCGCGGAGGCGTAGGCCGTGGCGAGTTCTTCGCCATGGAGGACGCCGGTAAAGATGGCATCGGGCAGCAGGCGGCGCATTTCGGCGAGGTAGGGTCCATCTCCGACAAATACCGGGCGCGCAGGCACGCGGCGTTCTGCCAGAAGACGGGTCGCGGAGACCAGAACGTCGAGATTTTTCTCCTTGGAGATTCTTCCGACGAAGAGCATGGCGATCTCGCCTGGGCGAAGTCCGCGGGAAGTCCAAAAAGCGGTATCCCGGCGGGAAGCGCGGAAAAGCGAGGTATCGAGACCCCGTGGCAGGATGCGGAGTTTCTCGGGGAGGATCCCGCGTGCGGTCCACGCCTTCCGGTAGTCCTCGGAGTTGACATAGACGAGGTCCAGTTGGCTGTAGAACCAGTGCATGTAGTCCCATGTGAGGGTTTCCATGAACGAATCGTCGGTGAGGATGCGAACGTATTGGGGGAAATCGGTGTGGTAGATGCCGGTGGAAGGCAGGCCGAGGGCTTTGGCGGCGTAGAGTGCGGCGAGGCCGACGGGTCCCGGGGTGCTGATGATGATTTCTGAGTAATTTCCCCGTGACAGGTGGTCGAGGATGCTGAGGACAGGGGGGAAGCTGAGGCTTTGGAGTTCGTATTCGGGGAGTTCGAATTCGCCGACCGGGGGAAAGTTGACAATCGGAATACCCAGATCGGAGGGTGAGGAACGGGATGTCATCACGCTGATATCATGACCGGAGCTCACGCCGGCGGAGACCATGCGGCGGATCGTGGTGGAGACGCCGTTGACG
>JBGSSC010000384.1:0-8085 GCA_041737265.1 Terrimicrobiaceae bacterium
GCGCGATGAACGTCCGCGTTTGGGCGGGGCTGAGGAGGCTCTGCCGTGCAGTGCCGAAGCCGCTGAGCTCGGCGTTTTCCGATGCCTGCTTCGCATAGACCTGGAGGGCTCCGAAGGGGATCATGTCCAGGTCCAGCCAGCAGGATGGTCCGCCGAAATCCTGCCATTTCTCCCAGTTGGAAAATGCCAGCGTGAGGTCGCCGTTCCGGTCCCAGATGTCGGTCGTGATCCGCAGCATGTTGGCGCACCGCTCGAAAACCGGCCAGTCGGGCTTGAACGGATCTTTCCCCGGCGAAAGACTGAGCAGAATCGGACGCTCGACCTTGTCAATGGCCGCCGCCACGGCCTCAATCTCGTCCGGGTAAGCCACGATGTCGTCTGCCTTGATGAAATCGACCCCCCACTCCGCGAGCAGGCCGATCCAACTGTCGTAATAGGCCTGCGCGCCCGGTCGTGCCATGTCCACCCCGGCCATGAACGGCAGCCAGGGACAGGTGCTCGTCAGATCCGCGATGTCAGCCGCCCGCACATTTGCCCCCAGCACGGGCGTGTTGCGCGCCACCGCCACCCGCCCGATCCCCCGCTGAATGTGCAGGCCGAATTTGACCCCGCGCGCATGACAGGCCTCCGCCAAAAAGGCCATCCCCCGCGGGAAACGCGATGGCGACGGCACAAAACGCCCCCATTCATCAATGTGGTTCACCGCCTCCCGCTTGTTGATCGGTGCCGCCGGATCACTCAAGAACGCGTAGTCGGAATACCAACCCCCATCCAAACAAAAATACTCATAACCGGACGGCTTCAGCTTCTCGACAAAAACCTCCAGGTTCGCCAGCGCCTGTGCCTCGTTGATAAACAACCCGTAGCAATCAAAACTGTTCCACCCACAGGGAGGAAATTCGGTCTTCGGCACTCTCATAAAATAAGTATTTTTCCGCCGACGAATTCGTTGTGTTCGCCGAACGATTTCCACTCTACCACCACCCGGAGCAGACCCTCCAAGAACTTTCTCATAGAAACAGTGTTTTTTTGTGCGCTGTTGTTTGACATCGTCGCGTTTCTATCCTTTTCTATGAGAAATATGTGTCGTGCGATTTCCTCCATGGGAGTGATGTTAGTTGGGGTTTTGATGAGTGGGCAAAGCGTATTGGTTGCGGGAGAGCGGGGTGTGGATTCGGCCGTGGAGCGGGAATCCAAGGATGAGGGCTGGGGCGAAGTCAGGGGGTGTCGTCAGGTATTGGGTATTGAATATGCGCGAAGGGATGGCGAGCCGCTTTTTCTGGATCTCTTGATTCCAGAGGGAGTGGATAAGTCGCCGGTGGTGGTTTGGCTGCACGGAGGTGGCTGGAGGAAGGGCTCGCGGAAGAGTTCTGCGCGGACGGCCTTTTTGGCAGAGAGGGGCTTTGCCGTGGCGAGCATTGATTATCGTTTGACGGGCAAGGCTCCATTTCCGGCACAGATTTTGGATGCGCTGGCTGCGTGCCGGTGGATTGAGGCAAATGGGAATCGCTATGGATTGGACGCCAGCCGGGTGGGGGCATGGGGTTCATCGGCGGGCGCGCATTTGGCGGCGCTGTTGGGGTTGACCGATGAGAGTGACTGGGGGGGAAAGGTGCCTGACGGGGCGAAAGTCCCGGTGGTGGATGCGGTGGCTGGCTATTGCGGGATTTACGATCTGGATCGGGTGGTTGCCGATGGCAGCGGGATGGATCCCGAAAAGGAAGGCTCGATCTTCTGGATGCTCTTTGGTGGCTCGCCGGCAGCCCACCAAAAAGAATCGTTTTGGGCGGGGCCGGTGAATCACGTGCGCAAGCCGGCACCTCCTTTTCTCTTGGTTCACGGAACGGCGGATCCGATTGTGCCCCATCCCCAGGCAGTCCGCTTCGATGAAGCCCTGCGGGCGGCGGGCCTGGAGAGCACGTTGAAATTGCTCGAAGGCGGCGGGCATGGGCGACAATGGGAGGCCTGGCAGGTTTCCTTGGACAAAGAGTTGGGCGATTTCTTCGCCAAGCATTTGGGGGATCCGCAGCAGCGATGAGCCCTCGCACATTGCCATCGGTTAGTTCCTCCGTCCGGATCGCGCATGACAGCCTTCCGGAGTCTCTCGTCCTGTGTCCGGACGCGGGCGGAGATGTCTTCACCTGCCCGCCCGCCCCATTCCGCCTGCAGTTTTCCGCGTTGGCCTTGGAGCCAAAAATTTCCAACATTCAAACCACCGAATCCGGCAACGTGGTGGTGGATGGCCATCTGGCCGACGGTGGCATCACCTTTCATCTCCGCTGGTTTGAGGTCATCCCGCGGGTTTTTGCGATGGACCTCCTCTTGCGGGCGGCGGGCCCCGAGTGGACGGCCCAAAGCCCGACCGTCATCCTTCTGGAACACGACCTGGATGGCGAGCGACTCGAGGAGGAAGTGGGTTGGCGGGAGGCCGATTCTCCGGCGGCTATTCGGGCGCTGAGGGATCGCCCGCCCGAGGAGGGCGGCGGGTTTTTGCCACCTTATGGTTACCCGGTCTTCGGGCGAAAAGCGGTTTGGGGGATTGCACATCCGATGGGGTGTGCCGAGCGCGCGGGGAGTCGTTTGCGCCTTCTGCACCACCCTCAGTGGGTGGATGGGCTCATCCGGTGCCCATCCCTCCTCATCGGCCTCCCCCAAACCACCGAAAGTCCGCAAGCCCTCTTTGCACGCTATTTTCAAGCCATCCGCCGCCCCCGACCCGCCCGTGCCATTGTCGAGATCAATACATTCTGGACCGATGTTTACAGCGATGCGGACGGTTACACGACCGACCTGCCTTCCTACCGGAGGATGGTGCGCGAGTGGAGCGGGCGCGTCTTGGATGGCGAGCGGGGGCTGGTCTCCCACTTTTTGTTGGACGCCGGCTGGCAGAACACGGCGTCGCTTTATCGTCCGCAAGACTCACTCGGAGGGCCCGACGACGCAGGACTGATCGGTTTAGGGGATGAGATCCGCGCCGAGGGTTTCCAATTTGGCCTGTGGTTCTCACTCAACGGCCCGATCGGTATCGACATCGACTGGGCGCGAGGGGCCGGCTTTCGGACATCCAACCGCGGCGCGGGCGCGGGCTATGCGTCGGCCGGGGGAAAGTTGTCCTACGTCTGCCTGACCGACCGGAATTGGGAGGACGAATTTTCGAAGCGGATGGAGGGACTCATCGCCTCGGCCGGGGTGGACTTCATGAAGGGCGATTGGGACAACGACGCCGTCGAGGACCCGGCTCTGGATCCCGCGCTGTTCCCGACACCCGAACACCTGCGTGAGGCCATCGCGGATGCCATGATCCGGATTTACTCCCGCATGCACGGGGCGCGGGAAGGCTTTGGTCTGCGGGGGGCCTGGTGGCTGAGTCCGTGGTGGTTTCCGCATGTGGACAACACCCACCTGCCCAACTCTGGCGACATGGAGCCCACCGACCTCCCCAGCCTCACCCAGCGTGACGCGGGTCTCACCAGCCGGGATGCCGTCTTTTTCCATGTTATGAAAACCTGCCGGACGCCGGTGGATTTCGACGTGCTCGTCCCGCACGAATTTGCCCACTCGCGGCGCAACCCGGTTTTCGACAGCGAGTCATCGTGGTGTAACAACCTGGTCATGTGGCTGGGGAGAGGGAACCACTACCTCCAGATTTATGCAGCACCCTACGATATTCAAACCGATCGTGCGTGGGCGTTGCGGGAAGCCCTGCGGTGGTTCCGTGCCAACGAGGACATCCTGTGGAAATCAGCCACCCGCATGGTAGGAGGTAACCCGGGACTCGGCGAAGTCTATGGGTACCTGCACTCCGATGATCAGCAGAAAATGCTCGTCGTACGCAACCCACTTCCCCATCCGCAACCATTGAATTCCCTCTTGGCCGACGGCATCGATCCGCAGAAATTTCATTCGATTTATCCGGTTTGCCTGCCGGTTGGGTGTGCAGGTGGCGACCTTGCCAGCCATGAAGTGAGAATTCTCTGCCAGGGTGGCCCGGCCTTTCCCGATGGGCTCGTCAACCGGCATGCATCGCCTGGCGTGGTATTCTCCCGTGCAGGGAATCCCGCCCGCCATGGAACCATGGAAAGCATCCCCGACCTTCACGTCATCGAGGGACCTTCTGCGGAAGTAGAAAAACTCAGCGAACGAAAACTTGCCATTCATGTACGCCTGCCCGATGGCTTGGCGGCGGCCGAAATTGTTTTAAGATGCCGTTCGCTGGTGGCGGGCGACACCGAAGTGCGGGCGGGTCTCGGGCGCTACCCCGACCCGACCGCAACATTTCCCGTCGGGGTCACGGCTCTCCGCTCCAGCCCGCGTCAGGGGTTCGCGCAGCGCCGGTTGAGGCTGGCTCCTTGCGATCCATCGTTGACGATCCTGCGCATCCCGGTGGCGACTGGGGGTGAATCGCATGTCTTCCTCGACGTCGATAACGCGCTTCCTTTGATTGAAAGCGGGTGGATCGAGGGCCGGGAGGTGGTCCTCCCCGGGGATCACCACCTCCCGTCCGGCAGCCTGCCTCCGGCTCCACCTGCTCCCCCCATAGTGCTTTGCCGGCTTGTCATCCCATGAAAACTCCCGCCCATTCGCGCACGCTGCAGACTCAGCCCGGCGTTGGCATCACCACCGTCTCCCGCGAGATTCCCGTGATCCGCCCCTGGGAGGTCCTCATCCGCACGCACACCAGCTTCATCAGCGCGGGCACCGAAATTTTTGTGGTTCGAAAGGCCCGGGCGAACGATGAGGGTTTCCGGGAGCCGATCCCGATGGGCTACAGCCTGGCGGGCACGGTGATTGCCGTCGGGGACGCCGTGGAGGGACTCCAGACAGGCACCCGTGTTGTGGCCATCGGCACGGGGGCATTTCATGCGGAATTTGTGGTGGTCAGCCAACGGCTCGTCGTCCCGCTCTCCGAGTCGGTGTCGGAGCGTGATGCGGCCCCCATGGCCATGATGGGTTTTGCCGTCGAGGCCGTGCGGAAGGCCCGTCTGGCCTTCGGGCAGAATGTGGTGGTGGTGGGAGGAGGACCGATGGGGCAATACGTCAGCCAGATGAGCCACTCTGCAGGCTGCCATACCCTTCTCATCGACCCCGTCCCGACCCGCCTTGCGGCCGTGTCCCGGGGAGTCGAAACCCTTCAGCCCGGCGGGGATATGGTGGATGCCATCCGCCAGATCTTCAGGTACCCCGGCGTGGAGGTTGTGTTTCTTTGTTTCGGGGGCGACGGCACCGCGATCACCAGGCAACTCTTCGAATGCATGAGCCGTGGCCCCGATGGGATCATTCAAGGCCGGTTTGTCTGCCCCGGTGGTGTTCACCTCACGCTCGAAATGGCCTCCGCGAGCGGCAACCTTGAGTTTGTCAGCTCCGCCAAAGCCGGGCCCGGTTACCGGGACAGCGACTTTGAAGGCGGTGCGGATTACACGGCGGGCTATGTGCCATGGACAGTTTCCCGCAACTTGCGAGTGCTCGAGCGAGCTCTTGCCACCGGCCTCCTCAACTCCTCCAAGGTCATCACCCACCAATTTGCGTTTGAGGCAGCCCCTGAAGCCTACGCCTGCCTCGAAGCTCCTCCCGCTGATTTGATCGGTGCCGTCCTCCGCTATTCATGAAACCCAAACGTGTTGTTATCCTCATCGCCGACGATTGGAGTCCAATCGCGGGTTGCTACGGGGATCCCGTCATCCAAACCCCGAACATTGACGCGCTCGCCGCACAGGGCACGGTTTTTCGGAGAGCCTACTGTGCATCGCCTTCCTGCGGGCCCAGCCGGGCCACCGTCCTCACCGGCTTGCATTCCTACGCCCACGGCCAGTACGGTCACCCGCATGGCATCAACTATTTTCGCATCCGCACCGACGTGGCAACCGCGCCTGCACTCCTCCAGAGGACGGGGGTCTTCACCGGAGCCATCGGAAAGCGTCACGTCGAGCCGGTTTCCGCCTGTGGGTTTGACTACGTCGTTACCGACAAACTCTCCCAGTCCGCAGAAGACTGCGAGGCCGAGGTGGACGAGTTCCTTCGGCAGGCGGGCAACCGGGATTATTTTCTCTATATGGGCTCGACACTGCCGCACCGGACAGTGCGCGGGTTCGACAGCCCGGTTTTTGATTCCCTGGGGCGTATTGAGTATGACCCTGCGAGCGTGCCGGTGCCGTCGTTCCTCGGCGATCTGCCCGGGGTGCGAGCCGACCTCGCCATGTATTACACGGCGGTGAGCCGGTTCGACGCGTGGGTGGGGAGGATGCTCGGGAAATTTCGCGAGGCGGGCCAATACGAAGGCACGCTCTTTCTGGTGATGAGCGACCACGGCATGCCATTTGTCGGGGCCAAGGCGAGTCCCTTCGAGGGAGGGCACCGCTGCCCGCTCATCATGGCCGCCCCCGGAGCCCTTCCCGCAGGGGCGAAGACCGACGCCTTGGCCTGTTGGACGGACTTGGCACCCACCATCCTCGAATGGTTCGGTCAACCCGCACCCGACCCCTGCCATGGCTCGTCGTTGCTGGGCATGCTCGAACGGGGCGAGCCGCCGGCCCGCGAAGTTTACCTCTCTCAAATGTTCCATGGCGTAACCGAATATTATCCCTATCGGGTCCTCGTTCGGGATCGCTTCAAATACGTCCTCCGCCTCGAGCCGGAACTCGTTATGCCCGTGCCCTGCGACTTGGTGGACGCGGATTCCTTCCACGCGATCTGCGCTGCGCCGGAGACCGGCTTTGGCAATCGCGGCGGGCGCGCGACCTTCCTGCCGGGGGGAGAGTCGCTTTTTGATCTGGTCGACGATCCCGGGGAAGCCCGCAACCTTGTCGGCGACCCGGCTTTTGCGGAGGTGCTCAACGAGATGCGCGAGGCCCTGAGGGTGCGTCGCCAGGCAACCGGCGATCCGCTTCTTCGAAAGGATGAACAGCGCATCCTGGTCTCCCGCCTTTTGGAGGAGGCCTGATCACCCCCGCATGACCGCTCAAGCCAACGCGAAGACGCCCGGGGAAACGCCCTTGCGGATCGGAATCCTTGGCCTGGATACTTCGCACGGCGAGGCCTTTACCCGACTGCTCAACGGCGAAAGCGATCCCTGGCATGTGCCGGGTGGGCGGGTGGTCTGCGCCTGGCCCGGCGGTTCGGATGACATCCCCCTTAGCCGCGACCGCGTGGAAGGCTTCACCACGACACTTCGCGAGGAATTCGGCGTCGAAATGCTCGAAACGCCCGAGGCGGTGGCCGGGCAGGTGGATGCCCTTTTGGTGGCGGCTCTCGACGCGCGCATCCACCCGGAACTCTTCGAGCGGATCGCGATTTTTGGGAAGCCGGTCTTTGTCGACAAGCCGCTCGCACTCACCGAGGGCGCTGGCCGGGCCATGCATGAAGCGGCGGCTGTCGCCGCGGTGCCCCTCTTTAGTTGCTCCGCCCTCCGGTTTGCTCCGGCTTGGACGGAGGCCCTGGCTGGCATGGGCGGGAGAGTGGTGGTCGGAGCCGACATTCACGCCCCGCTGAGCCTCGAGGCCACGCAGCCGGGGTATTCTTGGTATGGCATCCACGGGATCGAAATGCTTCTCTGCGCGATGGGGCCCGGATTCCGCTCCGTGGCTCTGCACTCGGCGGGGGACCACGAGTTGCTCGTGGCCGATTGGCCCGACGGGCGGATCGGATCAGTCCGCTTTAACCGGTCCGGCAAACACCACTTTGGCGGCGTCATCCACTTGGCCGAGGCCTCCCGCTTTACTTCGGTGCATGACCATCCCAAGCCCCTCTATGTCCCCCTCGTCGAGGAGATCGTCCGGTTCTTCCATACGGGCCGAGCCCCCGTGACCACAAGCCAGACCTTGGAAGTTCTGCGGTTTGTCGATGGGGCCAACGCGTGCCGAAGCTCATGAAGTCTGCGCCCGCCCTCCTCCTTGCCCTCGGCACCACCGTGATGTCGCCGGCCTCGGCCGCGCCTCCCCCACCGAACCTGATCTTCATTCTCGCCGACGATCTGGGCTACGGCGAGTTGGGTTGTTACGGACAGACGGTTATCCAAACGCCGCACCTGGACCGGATGGCAGCCGAGGGTCTCCGGTTCACCCAATTCTACGCGGGTGCCACGGTCTGCGC
>JBGSSC010000402.1:0-3112 GCA_041737265.1 Terrimicrobiaceae bacterium
GCGCAGACAGGCGGTGGCTTTCCAAATATTTTCCCCCTTGCCGCGGGCCGGTCCCGCCCCGGGCAAAACCTCCGAGGCAAGATAAACGTCCGCCCCGGCCGAAGCCGCTACCTCCCGCGTCCGGTCGGCTGACCCCGAGTCCACCACCGCCAATTCGTCAATCAACCCGCAGCCCTCAACAAGGCCCGCCCTCAAAATCCGCACCACTTCACCAATCGTGTCTTCTTCGTTGTATGTCGGCACACAGACCGAAATCCGCAGCCCTGCCTTCTCCTTTATCAACCGCGCCGGGTCGGCAAACTCCCCATGGTGATAGGTTTTCATTCTAATCCGGCTGGGCTGGGTGGCACGGGCGGGCTTGCGGGCAAGGAGTCCCGGTTGCTAAACGGTCGCCGGTACCGCCGGATTAGGAAATTTTGCTTCGCAAAATGGGTGGAGCCGGCCGAGAATGAAAATCGCAACCACCTTGAGGAAAGTATTTTATGGCTATCGAGCAAAACGGCGCTTGATGTATGAACATAACGCATTAATATATTGAAATATGTTGATTCGTTGTTTTTCAGGCTTGCTCGGCGAGAAATCGGAGGGCATCTCCGAAGCGGCTGCGCCAGGAGAGTTCGTTGTGCGCACCGCCGGGAATGTGCCTGACAGTGAACTGTCGTTCGGGGGTCCATCCTTTTCGGGTGAGCAGCGAGGCGAGTTCGGCGTGGTAAGGGGCGTAGCATTCATCGAGTCCGGTATCGCCGTAGTCGAAAAACATGCGGACGCCATCCGGGAGAGCGGGTTCCAGCTCCAGGGCCCGGAGTTGGGCGGCGGCGTGGGGAAGGCTCTCCGAGACATCCTCGAAGCAAGTGGAGAGGCAAGCGAAGTTGCCGAAGACGCCGGGGTGGTGGATGGCGACATAGAACGAAATCAATCCGCCGAGCGAGGCCCCGCCCAGCACCCGGGCATTGGGTTCGGCGAGCGTGCGATAGCGGGCGTCCAGGTGGGGAACGAGTTCGCGCACCAGGAACTGGGCGTAACCGGCCCCTCCCAATTCGGGAGAAAGATCGAAGTCGCGGAGGGTGTCATTTTCCTCGTTGAATCCCTCGGTATGGCAAATGCCAACGACGATGGCTTCCGGCATGATTCCCCTGGCGGAAAGCGAGAGAATCCATTCGTCTGCCGCCCAGTCCACACCGGAGAAGCTGGTGGTGGGATCGAAGATATTATTTCCGTCATGGAGAACGACGAGAGGGTAGCGGCGGGGCGAGGTTCGCGAGCCATACCCCGGTGGCAGCCAGATGAGGAGGTCCCTCCAGCCGGCAAGCACGCGCGAGTGAATTCGTTCCCGTGTGAGGCGGCCTGCGAAGCGATCCTTCCAATCGGCGACGGTGTGGTGCCGGGTCGAATCGAGCCAGATCTCGTGGGAGTAGTTTGGCACGACATAGCCGAAGGCGTCGACCGCCTCGGTTTCCCACGACCCGCGAAGAATTTTGTATTCGAAGGCACTTCCCGTTTCTGCGTTCAGCTCCCCGATGTGGAACGGGGGTTTCCAACGGAGGGGCATCGCGCGGGACGGATCCCACGAACCCAGTTCGGGCAGGCTGCCACAAATAAAGACGGGCTCTTCCGGGTGGCGGATCGGGGGGAGAATCTCAAAGCGGATGAGGCTCATGGCGGCAGTATACCCTGCCGGGACTTCAGCCGCACGGAGAAATCGGGAGGGTTCTGGAAATGAGTGCCGAATGCCTCCGCAAGCTCCTCGACTCACGCGTCGTCTTCCTCGACGGCGCCATGGGAACCATGATCCAGCAACACAAGCTGGACGAAGCCGCCTACCGCGGCACGCGGTTCAAAGACTGGCCCTCAGACATCAAGGGCAACAACGACCTCCTCGTCCTCACCCAGCCGGACATCATCCGCGATATCCACAGCCGATACATTGCCGCCGGGGCCGACATCATCGAGACAAACACCTTCAGCGGCACCACGATCGCCATGGCCGACTACGGCATGCAGGAACTCGTTCCGGAAATCAACCGGGAGGCGGCCAGACTGGCCCGCCAGGCGGCGGACGCCTGCAAGGAAAGGTCGGTTTACGTCGCGGGTGCCATCGGACCTCTCAATCGCACCCTGACCCTCTCGCGGGACGTGAACGACCCCGGTGCACGGGACGTGACATTCACCCAGGTTGTCGCCGCTTACCGTGAACAAATTGAAAATCTGGTTGCCGGCGGGGTCGACATCCTGCTCGTCGAAACCATCTTCGATACGCTGAATGCGAAGGCCGCGCTCTTTGCAATAGCCGACCTGCAGCCGGGGCTGCCGGTCATGCTCAGCGGCACGATCACCGACCTCTCGGGGCGCACACTGACCGGCCAGACCGTGGAGGCTTTTCTCAATTCCGTCTCCCATTTTCCCCTGCTCTCGGTGGGTCTCAACTGTGCCCTGGGGCCGCGCGAAATGCGTCCGTATATCGAGGATCTTGCCGCGCTGGCACCCTTTCATGTGAGCACGTATCCGAACGCGGGCCTTCCCGACCCGCTCTCGCCGACCGGCTTTCCAGAGACCCCCGAATCCCTTGCTCCCCAGCTCCGGGATTGGGCCGAGCAGGGTTGGCTGAATATCATCGGAGGGTGTTGCGGCACGACTCCGGACCACATTCGTGCCATCCGCGATGCGGTCGCTGACCTTCCGCCAAGGCGCGTGCCGGAGAGGACGACCACTCTCCGCCTCAGCGGCCTCGAGCCGTTCACAGCGCGGCCTGAAATTCCTTTCATCAACATCGGCGAGCGCACAAACGTCACCGGTTCGCCAAAGTTCGCGAAGCTCATTCTCGCCGGCAAGTACGACGAAGCGCTTGCCGTTGCCCGCCAACAGGTCGAAGCCGGGGCTCAGATCATCGATGTCAACATGGATGAGGGCATGCTCGATGGCGTTGCGGCCATGACGCGGTTCCTCAACCTGATCGCCGCCGAGCCGGACATCTCTCGCGTGCCATTGATGATCGACTCCTCAAAGTGGGAAGTCATCGAGGCGGGCCTGCGTTGCGTGCAGGGCAAGTGCGTCGTGAACTCGATTTCTCTCAAGAACGGGGAGGAGGACTTCCGCCGTCAGGCGACACTCGTCC
>JBGSSC010000423.1:0-4278 GCA_041737265.1 Terrimicrobiaceae bacterium
TCTGGCGCTGGCAGGAATTATCGAGTTTTTCCGGGTCCTTGATTCTGACTACCTGCGAAGTCTGGAAGCGAAAAACGCCGAGCTTGATGCCTCCAACAAGGCCAAGGAACGCCTGTTTTCTGTAATCGCCCACGACCTGAGAGGTCCGGTGGGCAACCTGAAAACCTCTCTCGACATGTTGGGAAGCGGCTCACTCGCCGCGGACGAATTTGCCGGAATCGTGTCGGACCTTGCCGCTGACATCGACAAGTCATACGACTGCCTGGAAAATCTTCTATCCTGGTCGGCCACTCAATTGGGTGGCATCCGGGCGAAGCCAGAACCCCAAAGCCTCCGGGAAGCTGTGGATGACGCCGTCCGCCTCTCCTCTCCTCCGCAGCCATGGGCCGGAAGCAACAAACTCTCGCGAACTTTGTCCCGGAGGATGCCACGGTGCTTGCCGACCACCAACAACTCCATGCCATCACGCGCAACCTACTCTCCAACGCTGTGAAATTCACAGGAAACGGTGGCCGCATCGAGCTTTCTGCGGCGAGGACCGGGGAAACTTGGACATTTGCTGTAACCGACACCGGAGTCGGGATGCCTGCCGAAAAAGCAGCATCCCTGTTCTCCGGCCGCAGCAAAGCTTCGGCAACTTTTGGAACCGACGCCGAAAAAGGGCTGGGGCTGGGGCTGGAGATTTGCCGCGAATTCGTGGCGCTCAATGATGGAAAAATCTCGGCTCAGAGCCAGCCGGGCAAGGGCACCCAGATAAAGATCAGTCTTTTGGCTGCGGATCAGGCCGCCTGACGGAGAAGACGTACCGCCTCCTGCACAACGGCAAAATCCCCCGGCTGGCTCCGGGCAGCCACCACACCATCCGGCCGCATCAGACAGAGCGAAAGAAATTCCGCGCCGAAGCGCCGGTGGGCAATGCCCTCCGGATCCAGTACCCAGGAAAAATCGGGGCCGTGTTCGCCCCTCCATACTGCCCAAGTTGAAATCAGGCTGGCATAACCCGCTGCCTGCTCACGGATTGAGGCTACTGCGTCCGCATCCCGGTAGTTTGGCCGCCGGCCGGAAAAGATGATCAGCGTGTGGGTTGTGGAAGCAAGGACCTCCCGAAGAAGGGAAATCGGGGCACCATCGGAGTAAACTGTGGCATCCCGCATCTTGCTTCCGGGCTTGTAGCCGTGATCGTGCCAATCTTCATGCCATTTTGTGTCAGGAACCAGGATTGGACTCGACTCGTAGCGGATGCCGGTGCCGGAAAACGAAACGGCGATCTTGGCGACGGCCTGTTCGGAGTGTCCGGCAAGAGCCGCGATCCAGTTGCGCAAAACCGCAAGCGGGCTGCGGGCGATGGTGGCAATCCTCGTGCGCATCGAGGCCCCAGCGATGACTCTGGCGGCTACCGGCGAGCGCTCCGCATGGTAGCTCTCCAGCAAGCGCTCAGGGTCAAAGCCCCCGTTAAGGATACCCGCAAGTTTCCAACCGATGTTCAAAGAGTCTTGCAAGCCGGTGTTCATGCCCTGGCCTCCGGCCGGGCTGTGGATATGCGCGGCATCGCCGGCGAGCAGCACCCGCCCCGACCGGAACCTCTCCACTTTGCGTTCACTGATCCGGAAACAGGAAAGCCACTCGGGGTTGGACAAAGTGAATCCGCGAGGGCCCCTGTCCGCAAGGTGTTCCTGCATTTCCTCGATGGTAGGTGGGGCGGTGCCGTCACCCGCCTCGCGAGTGCTGATCACCCGCCAAACGCGCTCCCGGATGGGGAACATGGGCAGCACGCCGCGGGAGGAAAGGAAGATGAACACCTCCTGGGGCAACATGCGTTTGCCGGAAAGCTCCGCGTCGCAAAGAATAAAGCATTCCGGCCTGGCCTTCCCCTCGAATTTGACTCCCACAGCATGGCGAACAGCACTGTGCGCACCGTCGCAGCCCACCAGATATTCACAACGCTGGGTTTCCATGCTCCCATCGGCGTGCACAAGCGATGCCGAAATACTATGGTCATCCTGTTCGAGGCTGCGCAATTCCACCTGCCGTTCGACCCGGTGACCGAGTTCCACCAGGCGTTCGGCAAGGATCCGCTCAGTGGCACTTTGAGGGAGAATCAATGGCCCCGGATAGGGACTGTCCACAAACTCTCCTGAGGGCACCCGGAGCAGAGTGCGACGCCGGTTGCTCATTCGAATACCTGCCGGATGCAAGCCTTCCCCGGTCATCCGGTCCAAAACCCCGAGGGCGGAAAAAAATTCCTGTGCCGCACTCCAGATCGCAAGTGCCTTGGAATGGGTCGAAGGCTCGGCCGCAGAGTCAATCAGTCGGAAGGGAACATCGCGGCGGGCACATTCCAAGGCCAGGGAGAGACCCACCGGGCCGGCCCCCACAATTAAAACACGCGGTGTCGCCATGACCTATAAAGCGCCACGTTCCGATGCAGCCGTCAAATGCGGATTTGAAAAATTCACGCCACGTGCGGATGCCCCGGCAGGAATCCTTCGAAAATGTAGTTATCGGCATGGAGGAGTGAGCGTTGCGCCCCGGCAGGTGATTTGATTGTCCACGCGAGCACCGGCAGGAACCGTCGCAAGAAGCGGGGGGCCGGAGCAGGAAGATCCTGCAGGCGATGTCCAATAAAGTCCGGGGCACTCAACCAATTCATCCCGTAACAGGAAAACAGCATTTTCTTCCAGCCCGCCATGGGATCGGTATCGAAGGAACAGGCAAGTTGGCCACGGGGAATCGCAGGGTGCCTCTTCCGGAACCATCCAAGAATCCCGGGATTGAACGACTGCACGGCAAATGCCCCGTCATAGGCGGTCAGCAACGGAGCAATCGAGCGGGTAAGCACTTCGCCGGATCCGCGGGATTTGAGTTCGATCAGCAAAGGCACGCGACCGCCCACGAGTTCAAGAACCTCCTCAAGCCGGGGCACAGAGGAGGCTGTCCCACCCAGGCGAAGCTTTCCAAGGTCATACCATCTGGCATCGGCAAGCAAAGAATCCACACCGGTGAGGCGGAGGAAATTCCAGTCGTGAAACACGGCCACACAACCGTCGGCCGTGGCCTGAACATCGAGTTCCACGGGGAATCCCCTGGTGACAGCCGCGGAAATCGCTTCGATGGAATTTTCCGGAATTCCCTCCCCGTGAAGTCCCCGATGCGCGAAGGGCGTCGCAGTAATCCAGGAGAGCCCTTCACCGCGCATAATGCAGCATGGCCGGCTCTTCGCTCAACCCTCGGGAGTGGGATCCGGGGTCGGGGTGGGATCAGGAGTTGGAGTAGGGTCGGGATCCGGAGTTGGGCTGGGAGAGGGAGTTGGTGTGGCTTCGGGACCGATGCCGCGCAGTTCCAGGGTGTTGGTGATTTCAGCGATGGTGGAGTCAACCGAAAGGCGGAGATTGTTGGCATCCCGGGTGGAGGTCGCGTCAAACCGGGCTCGCACGCTTGAGGATCCGGCAAAGCCATATTCGAGGGATGTATTACCATTCTCATCCGTTGCTGAAACCTCATCGGAGTTCGCCAGCAGGAAACCCCTCATTTGCTTTGCAACCGGAAGCGAGGTCCGCCTGCCAACGCTGACCTTCGGGGAGGTCTTGCCAAGCGCCTGAAGGGAAAGCGATTCAGAAGTTGAGGAACCTCCGCCTGATGTGAGCACTCCGTAAATGGCATCGGACGAATCTGAAAGCAGCTCGAAGTAACTGCCTGAGAGCAGGGATGTGGTGTAGTAACGCCTGTTTGTGTTCGGATCGGTGAGAATCATCACGGTTGAGAACGATCCACTGGGAAAATCAACGACCGCATACCCCCCTTGAAACCCTGCGTAATTCACCGAAGGTCCGGTGGTGTTGAAGGAAAGGCTGTAGATGAGCACTTGTGCATTACCAATCGGGGCAAGCACGAAACCAAGCAAGCCGGCGAGCAAGAGGGATTTCAGTTTCATAATAGAAATATTCGTCCCTCCCTAGCGAACGCGCAAGGCATTTACGCTGGTCAGAATGCCCGCGATCATCGAATAGGCGACCAGTCCCACAACCAACGCCACAAAAAGGATAATTGCCGGCTGCACAAGCGTGGTCAGGCGCTCAATGCGGGATGTCAGCTCCCGGTCATAGCGGCGGGCTGCGCGCGCCAGGGAGCCTGCGATATCGCCGGTTTGCTCACCGACAGCCAGAATGTCGCAGAGGACCGGCGGAAAGAACCCTATGCGCTTCAGGGCGGAGGAAAGCCCGCTCCCTTCACCGATGAGCGACGCCGCCCGACGGAGGAGAGCGCTCAGGTGGGTATTGG
>JBGSSC010000488.1:0-2443 GCA_041737265.1 Terrimicrobiaceae bacterium
GGTTTTCATCATGTGTTCCTGCGAGGTGATCCACGTGCAGGGCACGGCTGCGGCGAGGCGCGGTTCCAGCACCATCAGCAAAGCCGTCTGCGTGCCGCCTCCGCTGTTGCCGGTTGCTCCGATGCACATCGCGTCCACGTCGCCGCGTTCGATCAGCCAGTCGATGCCGCGCATGGCATCCCATACGAAATGCCGCCCCACGCCCGCTCCCTGCAACATAAAGGGCAGACCCGCATGGGAATGCTCCACCGTGTTGGAATAATGCACGCTTTTGCCATCGCGCAGATATTGAAAGCGCTCGCCCTGGCCAATGGGGTCGATGGCCAGAACGATGAACCCGTTGGCGGCCAGATCGCGGCAGACCCGCTGATACTGGGGATACGCCTTGCCATTGTCGCTGTGTCCGCAAAGAAGAAGCACCGCAGGAGCCAGCTTCTCTTTTTGCCGCGGCACGTAACACAACGCGGAAACGAAATACCGCGGCTGCGACTCGAAAATAATTTTTTCGATCGTGCAATCCGGCTGGTTGACGACACCCGTGACCCGTGCATTGAGCGGCGTTTTTTCCTCCGGCAAACCCCCAAGCGCATCCAGCAAATTCCGGCGTGTCTGTTCGCGGTGACTCTCGAATTGTTCGACGGATTGCAGAGCCTCCTTCACCTGCGTCTGTGCAGCCACGCATTGGGACGCGCGACGGAGGAGGTCGTCGTAGATCCGGACGGAGAAGTCACAGTCGAGCGGCGTGGCGCTAAGTTTAAACTGATATGGGGCCATGCAATGAATTCCTTTCGTTTGCTTCTCTGTGCATTGATTAAGGAATTAATCCGGTGCTAAGCCCCGTAACCCGCCGCGTTCACAATGGCCATCACGCGGCGCTGAAACTCTTCGGGACAGTCGTTGTTGAAACCGTAGTAGTAGCAGGAGAGGTGGTCCGGGTGCGCCTGAACCAGGTAGGCTTCCAGGGTCTCATAGAATTCGCTGATTGCACTTTCCGGAACCCAGAAGTTTTCAATCAGGGCAAAAGTTTTTTTTCCGCCGGCGGCGCATTCGGCGACGGTGCGTTCCCATCGCTCGATGAGGTAGTGTTTCATCTTGCTGGCTGGTTCGTGGTACCGGCTTTGCAGGGAACAGGCGCCATCGAAGCCGAGGTAATCCAGACCTTCAATGAAGGCGCAGCGGGAGGTGAAATAGGGTTTCACCAGGGGCATGTTGAAGAGGCTCACTTCAAGCTGCGGCCGGGCTTCGCGCGCAATGGCCGTCAACCCGCTGACGAATTCGATAAAGCTGTCCGCCATGTCCTCCGGGGTCGGTGAGGGGCCGAGTTTGGCGAGCGTGGCCGGATGCCTGGTCACCAGGGACGAGTACTTCGGCTCGTCCCAGATCAAGCCGTCCAGTTCATGGTCGGAGAAGAGCATCCGGATAAAATCCGCGGTCCATTCACGGAACGCGGGGTCCTCCACGCACGCGAAGGCGGCGTTTTCCGGCAGCTGGCTGGTAGAGTTTTCCGACAACCAGAGGCTGGCCACCGGGAGCCCGGCGAAACGCCCCCCCAGCCGGCTGGGCACCACATGCACTTTCAGTCCTGCGGCATGTGCATCCCGGATCTGCATGTCAAAATCCCGACGGGAGAGGAGGACTTCCCCTTCGGAAAAACTCAGGGCAACCCCGTCAAATCCCCAATCCCGCATTTCGCGGAAAGCATCCCGGCGGTGGTGCGGAGCTGGCGTGGCGGTTCCCATCCCAATGGCGTAGGCTGTAAAAGGCATAGTGAATTCGTGTTCGGCGGGTTGTCGGTGTGGTTGTCGGTTTCTGTGTCAGATGGATTCCAAATGTAAAGAGGGCTCTGGTTATGCCGCCTTCGATTCGTCATCGAGCATTAGAAAAAATAACGGTTAACAAGCCGGGCCGTTCCGGGGTCAAACCGGATCCCCTTGCCCGCAACCCCGCCCTTGGCACCGGCTCCCGGCGGATTCGTCCCTTTCCGCTCAAGTCCTGCGCAGCATGCACGGCATTCTATTGAAGACGGATCTCCAATTGTGGGAAACGACTAAGCGTTTCCCTCTATTTTTGCGAAGCAAAAATTTTCTAATCCGGCGGCGCTGGACCTCCTTTCTCAACGGGTCCCTTTGCCCCCACCCCCACCCATGGCCCCGGCCCCCGCCGGATTAGGGTTATTCCATCAAATCCATTCGATCCCGGTAGGCGCCGGGAGGCATTCCGATGGCTTTCTTGAACGCCCGGGAGAAGAACGAGGGGTCCGAGTATCCGACGGCATCGGATACGGCCTCAATGGTGGCCTGCGAGCTTCGCAGGAGAGATGCCGCTTTTTCGACCCGGAGGTTTTGGAGAAACTGGTTCGGGGACATCGAAGTGGCGCTGCGAAAGACCCTCCGGAACTGCGGGGGACTCAAGCGGGCAATGGCGGCATAGGCTTCGACCGAAC
>JBGSSC010000516.1:0-2478 GCA_041737265.1 Terrimicrobiaceae bacterium
CGGCACCTGATTTCGCGGTTTCCAAACCCCCGCCTCCTCGTATAGATCCTTACCGAATTCATGAGCACCGCCGCAGCACTCACCCACGAAGACCACGATGGCCACGCAGGCCACCTCAAAGCATCGCCCGCCACAAGCAAGTTCGGGATGATCATTTTTCTGGCATCGGAGGCGATGCTCTTCGCCGGTCTGCTGGGGGGCTACTTCGTGCTGCGGTGGGCGGAGAATGGTTTCCCGTGGCAGGATGGCCATGCATGGCCGCCCAACCCTAAATACGCGGAGCTTCCGTGGGTCAAGACCCTCGTCGCGACATTCTTCCTGATCGGGAGCAGCTTCACTTACCACTGGGCCGAGGCTGCGGTTCAAAAGGGCAAATCCGGCATTGCATGGCTGGTCGCAACTCTATTCCTGGGCTCGGTCTTCATCGGCTTCCAGGTCTACGAGTGGAACCATCTGCACCACGAGGGGCTTTGGTTCAATTCCGGCGGCGTTTATGGGTCGTCGTTCTTTGTGATCACGGGCTTCCACGGAATGCATGTGGTCATCGGAGTGCTGCTTATCCTGTGGTGCCTGTTGCGTCAGATTTTTACGCGCTGCTACACACCCGCCCGCCACATCTCGCTCAACAACGTCGGCCTGTACTGGCATTTTGTGGACGTTGTCTGGCTCTTCGTCTTTACCCTGCTCTACCTTGTCTGAGGAGCTTCCGCAGCGCATCCCCCGGCTGGGGTGGGCGATTGCGTTTATTGTTGCCACCGGGGCCATCGCATTCGCATTCGTCAGCCTCCGGGATGCCCGTGACGCACGAAGGCCTTTGCAGGGACAGACGGAACAATTCGCCAAGGCGCCGGATTTCGAGTTCCTCGCCCACGATGGCACAAAGCTTTCGTCGTCGGACCTTCAGGGCAAAGTCTGGGTCGCCAACTTTATTTTCACCCGCTGCAAGGGACCCTGCCCGGCCATCACCAGCCGCATGGCAGAACTCCAGCAACGCCTCGGCCGCACCAATCCCGACGATGTGCAACTCGTCTCAATCACTGTCGATCCCGAGTATGATACTCCCGCCGTGCTGAGCGAGTACGCTGCCAGCGTGGGCGCAAACTCCGAACGCTGGAGGTTTGTCACGGGACCGAAAGCCCAGGTCGAAAAGGCAATCCGCTCCGGCTTCCTGCAAACGTTGATCGATGGGAAGGACGGGGAGCCCGTGCATTCCTCCCGGTTTGTTGTCGTGGACCGGGAAGGCTTCATGCGCTCCTACCCCGATGGCAACGATCCGGAAGTCGTCCAGAAGCTTCTGATGGACATTGGCGATATTCTGCGCGAACGTCCCAGGCAATGATTCGCTTCCTGTCGTCAATTTGCGCTCTCCTTCTGATCGGCCTCGCCGACGCGGCCGCCTGCGTTGGCTGTCGCACGCCGGGGGCCGACACCATCACGAATGAACCGTCCACGGTCCTGGCGGGCTTTGGATTCTCGTGGGGAGTGTTGATCATGCTTGGCGCGGCGCTCTCGGTTGTCGGCACGCTGGTCGCCTATATCTGGCGGACCATTGTCCGTCTCGACAATCCCCCCGGGGGGCAATGACGGTTTCCGATCTCCCCGCTCTGAATGCCGGCCTAAACGGCCTGGCAACCATTCTGCTCACCGTCGGCTATGTGATGATCCGCACCGGCCGGCAGGCCGCCCACCGGGCTGCCATGCTTTCGGCTTTCGGAGTTTCTGTCGTGTTTCTGATAACCTACGTGCTGCACAAGGCCCTCGTCCGGGGCGTGCATACTCCCTTCGGCGGTGACGGTGCAATCCGTGCATTTTACTACGGGATGCTCATCTCCCATATCATTCTGGCGATCGCCATCGTGCCTCTGGTCTTGATCACTCTGCGGCACGCGATTGCCGGACGACTGACGACCCACCGGCTCTGGGCCCGCTGGACATTTCCCGCGTGGTATTACGTTTCCGTAACCGGTGTGCTTGTGTATTTTTTCCTCTACGTATGGTTCCCGCACCGGTGAATGGCATCGAACACCCGGCCGTCCTTGACGCGCTCGCTCATGACGCGCAGACGGGCAAGGTTCTCATGGCAATGTACGAGACCCGTCCCTGGGAGGGTGGTGAAAAGCAACTCCAACAACTCGAGGAAAAACTCAATGCCTACCTTTCCTTCGCCCTTGATGGCGAAATGACCGAGGCCTTCCCTCACCTCTCGGGATGTCCGCTGGAAATTCAGCTTCGCACACTCCACGAACCGGATGAGACCGCATGGGGCCTCATCCGGAGGATCCGCGAGCAACTCTCGTTTCAAGACATTGCGTTTGAAGTCATCCAGGTCGAAAAAGAAGGCTGCGGGAACTGCGGCTGCAGTTAGCAGCCTGTCCGGTTTGGTACCACCTTGCCGCTGACTCTGAGGTCTGGACCAACCTGGAAATACTCGGGATTTTGCAGCCGCCAGCCTTCCTCCATGCTTCCGGCGCCCCGTCC
>JBGSSC010000529.1:0-3091 GCA_041737265.1 Terrimicrobiaceae bacterium
GCCTGGCGGTGGGCGATGGCGGCCTTGACTCCGATAAGATGCAGGTCCTCGGGCTGCACTCCCACGCAACGCCACTGCGCCAGATCCATGGGAGCTGTCGGCTTTGTTGTCAGGAGGAGGATAATTCCGCCCGATCGCACCACCACAGATTCTCCCATTTGGATGCGGGTGCCACGGGTTGAGACAATATGGCTATGAGGATCTTCGACTTTGAATTCTCCATCCGAGTGGCGCATCACGGTAACCGGGAGGGTCAGTTCCGGACCTGAGAGCGATGGATTCATTCCGCCGAGGAAAATTGTCGCCCCGGCACCAACGGGAAGGTCTCTCAGGCTTTGAACAGCCCGGGGTGCGGCAAGAATCACGCCGGCATTTTTAACATTCTGCCTCAAGAATTCCTGCAGAACCCAGGTGGCATCACCCGGTGCACCTCCGCCGATATTGTCCGCAGGCTCAACGATCAAAGCGGGATATTCACCTCGCCTTAATGCGTCTGTAACCGCATCCTTCAGCGCCCATTCCCCAGGGTATCCCTTCGATGCACTGTCGAGCAAAGTATGAATCAATTTTTCCGAGGCCGCTTCGACCTGCGCCCTCGCGGCGGCAGATTCAGCGGCCACGATTTGGAACGAAACGCAGGTGAACGGTGTATCGGCCAGCGCGAATCCGGGGCAGATGCTGATCGCTGCGATTTCCCCGCGTTCGAGGCACCTCGCTGATTTCAAAAGGCCGGCCATGGGTTCTTCGGAAGTCGAGGTTCCCGTCGGGGGCAATATCACGGGAGCGGTAACAAGATGCGTGCGATAGGATTTATCCTCGGAGACAGCCATTGTAAGCAGGCTTGCAGTCCGCAGGCCGGATTCAACGGCGTCCGTGTGAGGATTGCATCGATAGGCAATCAGGATATTGGCACCGTCTGCCATGTCCGGCGACACGTTGGCATGCAGGTCCAATACGGCGGCAACCGGAATCCTCCGATCACCGAGAATGCGCCGGATCGTTGTGAGGACCAATCCTTCCACATCGTCATGGGATTGCGAGACCATGGCCCCGTGCAAAGCCAGGAAAATTCCGTCGAGCCCGGCTTCCAGCGCCTTCGGAAGGTCCTCCTCGATGTGGGCGAGTGTGCGGGCAACAACCTCATCGGCCACTGTGGGGCCGGGCGCTGCAGAGAGATCAAAGGACGGAACGACGGTCCATCCGTTTTTTTCCGCACCGGCAATCACCGCCCCGAGAATCGATCCGTCGCCCGAGATCTTTAATATCTCCGCCCCATGGCGGCGGGTGAATTTCTCCAGCGGCGTCACCCCGGACGCAAAAGTATTTGATTCGTGAAATAGCCGTCCGAGAAAAATGCGCACCGGAACTCAGAGAATGCCGTACTTTCGGAAAACCTCTCCCATCGAAACTCCTTCGGACAATTCTTTGCGGACGACATTTTCCCCGGAGACTTTCTCCAGGGCGAGGCGCACGGCCTCTTCCAGAACAGCCGCCGGAATTGCCGCGATCCCATCTTCATCTCCCAGGATGTAGTCGCCGGTATTAACCGTCACACCGCCGAATTTGACCGGACATTCCAATTCCACAATGTCGAGACGGCCTTTGCTGTCTGCAGGGTGGTAGCCGATCCCGAAGACCGGAAAATCCAAATCCTTGATTTTCCAGACATCGCGGGTGCATGCGTTCATCACCACTCCACGGATTCCCTTGTAAAGGCAGGCGGTCGTGAGCAACTCCCCCCAGAAACCACAGGTGCGATCATTTCCGCATTCCGCAATCAGAATGTCGCCGGCACCCATCCGCTCAACCGCCTCAATCTCAAGTTTGTAGGGCTCGGCAGGTATTTCATTCACAACGGCCGCCCGAGCCGTGAACGCCCTTCCGATCAACCGCCAAGCCGGCGTGAGAGGGCGCAAATCCGGGGGCAATGCCTGGTTCGGATAGCCCAGAGAGTCCAGCACATCGCAAACGACGGCCGAGTAAAGGAGCTTCATGGATTCAAGAGTCGACGAGGTGGTTTTCATAAACTGATATTTCGTTGTGTGATTAATTGGTTTGAAACATGGGCCCGGTGCCTTCACACCGGGTACAGGAGCGAAGCGGCCCAGAGTCAGAGTAATTAAGCCGGCTTATCCAACAAGCGGAATTCGCATCTGAGGGGTTTACGGGCAAGAATCCAGGCCGATCAGACCGCATCCCCTCCTTTGCACAGAGCGTGGAAAAGCAATCATTCGGCGAACAAAGCAAGCAAATCGGGATGCGGTCGTGCGATCAGCTCGGTTGCAATGAGTTTGCCGAGTGAACCCACGGCTTCGGCCCCGGCTTGCAGTGCGGCAGCCACAGCGCCGCTATCGCCCCGGATCACCACGGAGACGTAAGCGGCACCGATCTTCTCCTTGCCGAGAATTTTGACGCTTGCGGCTTTGAGCATTGCGTCGGAGGCGCCGAGGATTGCACCCAGTCCCTGCGTTTCAAGAATCCCCAGCGAGTCGGATCGTAAAGCAAGCGGAGGGTTATCACGAGGAGTGAAGCACTCACGCCCCCCGTAGAGCGGATTCAGAGCATGGGGAGCGGCGGGGGCCGCAGATAAAACCGGGGATGGAGCGGGGATTACAGTAGCTGACAAGGCGGGAGCCCCCAGCTTACAGGCCGCCCGGGATGCGGCAGCAATGGCTTCCTGCACTGCGCCGACATCGCCCTCAAACCGCGAGAGAATTGCCTCGGTGCCAATTGGCTCCAGACTCAGAAGCCTCACGTCAGCAGCCCGCAGAGCGGCCTCGCAGGCTACGGAAGTCACACTGAGAAAGCGGGTCTCAAGAAGGCCGAGGCTCATGGAGTTTGCTGCAGGCTGTCCGGCACGGCCGTACCCCAGCGGAACACAATTTTCAGCCGGATTTCCGGTCGGACGGGAAAGACCGACCGCCGCTTAAAGGCGCAGTGAGGGATCGATGGCATCGAGGATTTTGTCATAGAGGATCCCACCGAGGGTGGTGGTGCGGATTTCGATGCGGGCCTTGCCGGTGACTCCCGCGCGCAATCGGGTGAATTCCTCCGGTGAGGCATCCAGGCTGGCTTCCGCTTCGAAGTGCGG
>JBGSSC010000703.1:0-5078 GCA_041737265.1 Terrimicrobiaceae bacterium
TTGCGAACGCCGGGGATTTTGCGCAACACGCGCGTGCGCACATCGGTCAAATCCTGCTGCACGGCGTGGCGTTGGTCGCACTGGAACCCAGAATCGCGGGCGGAGATCTGCCGCCGCGCAGTCCGTTGGAAAAAAACAGGATGAGCAGCATCCGCAGCCGGATAACGCAGGCGATGGCGCTCACGGGTCAGACTCCGGTGACGATGACGGCGCATGATATCGGAGGGGCGCTCACCTACTTGCCGAAACTTGCAGCGTTCCGGAATCTGGAGCCGTACCTGCACGGACGCGGTGAGACCGCCGTTGCGGTCCTTCACCATGCCGTCAGGCATCCGGACATCCGGGGAGTGATTCTGGAGGACCTGCCGATTACGCATGCCGATGGCGCCCCGGTTCCGGGCATATTGACTGTTTGCGACGTGCCCGAGCTGCTCGGGCTCCTCGCTCCGCGCAAAGTCGCGGTGCTGAATCCCGCACACGGCAATTGGACATGGCCTGTCCGCGCCTTCGGACGCCTCGGTGTTCCAAAAAATCTGCTGTTCTGCGAAGAAATGAGCGCCGCGATCACTCACGTGTTTTGAGAACATCTTTCGGGACCGGAGCACCTCAACCTCCAATGTGTTGACAATCCTCGAAAATGACAAATCTTTGGAAATTGGAAACTGACCAGCACGTGGTGCGGTGCTTTCCCCTCAATTTTTATCCTGGATCGACCCCATGAAGCTTCCGCAAAGGCAAACCCTCCTGCTTCAAGTCGTGGAAATTCTCCGCGAGGGAATCGAAGACGGGACATGGAAAAATTTCCTTCCGGGGGAACGTGAACTCAGCAGCCGGCTGCACGTCAGCAGACCGACCCTGAGGGCCGCCCTTGAGATTCTGGGCCGCGAACAATTGATTAGCAATTCCCCGGGAAAACCGCGAAAAATTCTGGCCGAGCGGAAAATCAAAAAGCCCCGGCCGACGCGACGGAAACCCTGCGTAACCCTGGTTTCAAAACTGCCGCTCCATGCGATGAGCCGGAATCGTCTCTACCTGTTCAACTCTTTGAATCGGGCGCTTCAGGAGAATGACATCCAGCTGAAAGTCCTCAGCCTCGAGGATTTCCACTCCGACTATCCCGCCGCCCTGCTCAAAACTCTCGAAAAAAACAGGACCTCCAGTGCCTGCCTCCTCGCGCTGACATCCCTCAGGATTCAGGAATGGTTTATGGCGAACAGCATTCCATCCTTGATTCTTGGCTCGGCATTCCCCGGGATCCAGATTCCGTCCATCGAGTGCGACTATCCGGCTCTTGGGCGCCATGCCGCGGGCACTCTCCTTGGCAAAGGACATCAAACCATCGTGATGCTTCTTCCTGAAGAACCCCTGGCCGGAGACATTGAGACCGAGCAGGCTTTCCGAAGTGAGGTCGAACGCGACGGCTCCCCGGTGCGTCAATGTCGTTTGATCCGATATTCGAACGAACCGGGAGATTTGCTGAAAAAGTGGAGTCGCCTGCGGAAAGAAGACCCCTCCCTGACGGCGGTCTTCTCGCTCTATCCGGCGGCTGCACTCTCCATCCTCACCCATCTTCTCTCCGAGCAAACCGCAGTGCCTGGCGAGATTTCGATTATTTGCCGGGATGGCGATCCTCTTTGCCGCTGGATCCAGCCGCGGCTGGCCCATTACCAGCTTCCGCTCAGGCAGTTCGCCTCGCGCCTCTCCAACCTTGTGCTGCAATTGGTCGAATCGGGGAGCCTCCCCATGCGCCACACCGCAATCATGCCGGATTTGGTGCCCGGTTATTCGCTCGGCGACGCCCGCATTCCCTGATCGGATCCGGAAATCTCCCGAACGCACGGTCCATTTCCGGGCGGTTTGGAAACCTTACCAGTTTTGTCTGCTTTTTCACCCCCACCGCCAATGCCATCATTGCAACTGGTGAGTATTGCCCCACACGGTATGAATGCGGATCCGGGCCGGGAAGCCGATCTCCGGATTCCTTCCCGGACATTTCGTTCAGCATTTTCGTTGATCGAGACTCTTGCGGTAATGGCCATAGGCGGTCTGCTGGTTGTTTTCGCGATCATTGGCACCTCATCGATGGGCCGTGCAAAAGATATCACGCGGGCGGCCTATGAAATTGCCGACCTGTTGCAAATGGCCAGAACCCACTCCCTGGCGAAGAATATTCCTGTGGAGATCGGGTTTTACGAGGATAGCGAGGGGATATCGATTGCCGTAATCGCTGAACGTGAACCCGGAGGAAACGAATTTTCCCAACTCGGGCGGGTGAAGGTTTTCCGCGCTGTGCGTTTGAATGCCGTCCCGGCGGACAACCCGGTTCGCCCGGTTGCCGATGCGCGAATTTCCGGGCTTGCTGACGGCATTTCATCCTTCACGGTCAATGGCCGGGAGTTCAACCGTGTGATCCATTTCAACAGCCGTGGTGAAGCCCGCGTTGCCGACGATTCCCTGTCGCGCGTCATCGAAGTGGACCTTGTTTCAACCATTCCGGACACCTCAGCGGCCTCTCCCGGTGCAAACTCCGCGGCAGTGCAGGTGACAGCCCTCGCGGGTGGAGTCAGGGTTTATCGTCCCTAGCAGGCTGTCGGCCTTGTGAAAGGCCGACACATATTTTACTTCCATGTCATGAGAGGTTGGCTGCCCGCGTTCCCGACATCCTGCTAAAAATTCCGCTTCGCGGAAGGGAAACTTCGCGTCTCGGAACCCGGTGAGGATTTGAGCATTCCGGGGAGGCCGGAGAAGAGTTCCGGTGGGGCAATCCGCCCCGTATCAGTTCGTTTCGACCTCTTTGACCGCTGCCTCGCTTGCCAACCCGCTGTCCGACAGTCTGCCAGGCGAACTCCTGCACTTGAAGCATTCAGGCCACTTTCATAGGCATGGACCCGTTCCGGATTGATTCGGCTCCCATACAACCGACGGCGACAGCCATTCGCGCGGCAAGAGGCGGCGCCCCCCGGGATTCGCCCGTTACGACGAAGTGCAGGAAGTCCTCGATCATGAGCGGGTCGGCACCCCCGTGTGTTCCAGTGGCCGGAGGAACAGGATAGACCTCATGTCCGAGCATGGAGTAGCCCGTGCGTCGATTCCAGATATGAACAGTTGCCCAACTCGATTCTGCTGAGTGGTCTCCATAGTTTTCCATCCGGCCCTCGGTGCCGAGGATAGTGTAGTTCCGGTGGTAATCCGGGCTGTAGAAGCATTCCATATAGGATGCTTGGGTCCCGTTCGAGAGCTGCATCAGGATCATATTGTGATCCTCGACATCGATCTTTGGGTTGAGTCCCTTCTGCGACAACGGCGGCCAGATCGAGAGATCGCGTTCTCCGCGCGGGGCATCGGGGTTTTCGTGTCGCCGGTCGGTGACGCGGTTGTAAACACTGAGTTTGCCCATGCCCGTGACCCGCTCGGCGTAGGCACCCGAAAGCCAGTGGATGATATCGATGTCGTGGGCACCCTTCTGCAAGAGCAGACTCGTGGAGTATTCCCGTTCGGAGTTGTAGTTTTTGTAATAGTAATCCCCGCCATCCCCGACGAAATGCCGGCACCAGATCGCCTCCACCTGCCCGATCCGGCCCGCATCAATCAATTCCTTCATTTTCTTCATGACCGGAAAGAATCGCATGTTGTGGCCGACGTAGAGCTTTCCACCGTGGCGCTCTGCAGTTTTGAGGATGCTGTCGCAATCCGGAATGTTGATTGCCATGGGCTTTTCCAGAAAGACGTATTTTCCGGCTTCCAAACACGCGGTGGCATGTTCCATGTGGAGATAGTCAGGAGTACAGACAAAAACGATGTCGATGTCCCTGGATGACGCAATCTCACGATAATCCCTGGTAAAATGCAAACCGGCTCCGCATTTTTTATGGAAGCTGTCCAGATGCTCGTCGGATTGGCCGCATAGGGTGGTGACATGAAAACCGCGGTCCGGCTGGTGTGCCAGGAGCGCGATTCTGCCGCGACGATGGGGGCCGAGAACCCCGATCCGGTATGTTTTCATATTAATTTGGCAAAAAGCAGGAAGGCAGCGGGCCATGTGTAATCCGCCGAAACTGCAGGTTGCGGGTTTCTCATCAATAACAGTTAAAGAGGAATGCCGGCTTTCGTCGAAGGGTTTTCAGCCGGACAAAACACCTGACCACCTGATTTCATTTGCGTCTGGTATCCGGGAGGGCTCAAGTGTCTTATTGTCAATGAGTATCAGACTATTGAGAATGAGAAGAGCGATCCGTCTGCGGCAGGCCGGATATGCGCTGGTATTTGTGCTGGCAATGCTTTTTCTGATACTCGCCATTGCCACGGCATTTTTCTCCCGGGCGATGATCCACCGGCAAATCGGATCGGCAAGTACCACGCAGGTGAAGACGCAGGTTTTCACGCAGGCAGCGGTGGATCTTCTCCTGGATGATATCCAGCATGAGATCGAGGCAGGCTCCCGGCTTGATCCAGCTGCGGCGGGAGCCGCCACTATCCGCCGACCCATCACGATTGCACTCGCCGGGAACGGAACCTCCGGAATGGTGGCACCCGCGGTGGTGCCCCAGCGTGTGGGGGATGGCGGTGCTGCAAATATTCTTAAAGCCAGCCGCAACGGAACCTCCTTTTTCACCGCGGGTAGCGGATATCGCGCAGTCGATGGGCGTCCACCTGCCGGGCCGATCCGGGCATCTTCGACTTCAACAATGGCGGCGGCTGCTAATCGCCGCGGCATCAAAATGGATCGCTGGCTGAAGCCGGGATTGTTGACCGCCACCGAAGCGGCTGCTTTTCAGCCTCCGGATTGGATTTATGTCGACCGGGCCGGCTCGAACCCGACCTCATTTTCTGATGAGGAACTCAAAAGCATGGCTAAGTCCACGCCGGCCAACAGTTCCTTTGTCGTCGGACGCTATGCCTATGTGATTTATGATACCGGGGGATTGTTTGATATCAATGTCGCGGGGAACCGGTTGCCGGCCGGCGAGAACTCCGGGCGCGGGCGTTTGAACCAGGTCTCGCTCCCGCAAACTCTGGGCGGGAATAACACTGGCAATTTTGCCGGGTTTGTCGGCTGGCGTTCTCCCGTTTCTTCCACC
>JBGSSC010000572.1:0-6928 GCA_041737265.1 Terrimicrobiaceae bacterium
ATCGGCGGCGAATGCGCCGGAGCCGTGAGCCTTCTCCCTGTGGGAGCGAAGCCCGCTGCGAGCAAGCCTCCTTCTTATCATTTTTTTGACGAAGAGGCGCTGTCCAAGATGTTTTCCGAGTTGCCCAAGCGCCCTCTCATGGCCGGTGAGACCGGCCTCCGCCTCTCGCTGGCCGGAGCACAGAGCAAGATCGCGGTGGCCCGTTTGGAGGATGACTACGCCCTCCCCATCGACAACGCGCCGAGCACACACATACTGAAACCTTCGAGCCCTCACTTCGCGGGCCTGGTCGAGAACGAGGCTTTCTGTATGAAGCTCGCGGCGGCCGTCGGATTAACGGTAGCAGATGTCCGAGTGGGACAGGTGGGGCCGACATCGTTCCTCGAAGTGGAGCGCTATGATCGCCACCTTCTTCCCGACGGGTCCGTTGATCGACTGCACCAGGAAGATTTTTGTCAGGCCCTCGGGATTGTGCCGGAATTCAAATACCAGGCGGAAGGCGGCCCGGGATTCAAACGCTGCTTCGAACTGGCACGCGCTGTTTCGTCGGCGCCCGCTTTGGATCTGCTGCTTCTCTTTGACGCCGCCGTTTTCAATTTCCTGATCGGCAACGGCGACGCCCACGGGAAAAACTTTTCCCTCCTTTACGGCGGGAGTGGAGTGCGGTTGGCCCCTCTCTACGACCTTGTCAGCACCCAGGCGTATCCCGAACTTTCCCGGGCCATGGCGATGAAGATTGGCGGCGAACGCGACCCAGGACGAATCCGTGCCAGCAACTGGTCAAAATTTGCCGAAGAGGCCGGTCTGGGGGCGGCGGCCGCGTTGCGGCGACTCCGCTCGTTCGCTGAACGAACTCTGCAAGCAGTCGCTCAGGTGTCCGCTTCATTTGGGAAAGACACGAACGCTCCCGAAATTGCTCGCACCAACTGCGAGCGGATTTTGAAAGTCGTAGCATAGCCATTGGGCCTGGGAACGGGCCTCAACAGTTCCCGATCGCGGGGATGCGCTAGTGCTCTACAGAACCTTGTTTTTATGGATCACCGCTCCTGAATTGCCAGGCACTGTTAACCGACTGCGATCAATTCCTCGGGCCGTGAGGACCGGCGACCATCCGGGTTGTTGCCATTTTTCAGGCCCCTATTGACTGTGCCCGGTTTTCGGCTAAAATTGTGCCCGATAAACGCACGAGATGCGCGTGATGCAGATGAAGCACGTGTCTTGGCTAGAGTAAAAGTTGCGAGGCGCCATTTCCCAAGGTGGATAAAGGTGCCTCATAACCTGAAGGTCGCAGGTTCAAATCCTACCCCCGCAACCACTTTTTTGTGCGGTGTATCAGGTCTATGTGATCGAAAATCCCGCCGGTCGCCGCTACATCGGGATCTCAGTAGACGTCCAGCTACGCTTGGACCAGCACAATATGGGAGTCTCAAAATGGACCAAAGGCAAAGGACCTTGGGAGATGATCTGGACCAGCGAAGCGATGTCCCTCTCTGACGCCCGAAAGTTCGAGAACAAACTTGAACGACAAGGAAGAGGCTCGGGATTCGCCTTTCAGTAAAGGCAGTCCTTCGCGGCTTGCGCAAAGACACTCAGGTTTTCCGGCGGAGTATCGAAGAAGTGATCACTCGCCGAGCAGATGTAACCGCCATCTTTGCCAAACACTTCAAAGAGCGCGCGCACTTCCTCAATGATGCATGCTGGCTTTGCCTTGCTCAGGATGTTGAACTGATCCAGGCCGCCGATCAACGCGACTTTGCTCCCGAGTTTTTGCTTAAGATATCCACGGCTCTCCGGTGTGACATCCCCTCCGACGCCCGGAGGGCTTAGCGTCTCGCTGGCATCGCACCCGTTCAACGGGATTATTTGAGCAAGAGGCACCATGCCGCCGCATGTGTGGTAGACCACTGGAAAACCGCAGGCATGCAACGCATCAATCACGAGCTTGTCATAAGGCACGCAAAATTCTTCAAACATCGCGGGACTAATGACCGTGCTGCTTGCAGCCCCACCTCCGTGCTCGATGAGATCATATTTTGCTCCTCTCATTTGCTCATGGACAAATTCCACCCGCTGGCGGGCAATCCGATCGAGAATCGAGTGGACCCGGTCGGGCTCGTCGATGGCAAACATGATGGCGTCCTGAGTGCCAACGAGCTCAACGAATTCCTGCCAGATTCCAGGCTGGCCCCAGCACGAAACATAACCCCGCACAATGCCCGCATCGCCGGTGCGATCATACCATGCTGAGAGGGAATCGTGGTCTAGCGTCCGGTTCGGCCAGTGGCGGAGGAAGATCTCCACATCATCGAGCGACTTTGCGATGTGCTCGCTGAAATACGTTGTGATCTGATCGGCCGTTGTTGTGTAAGTGAGACTCCCAGATGGAGTCTCAATCTTGAAGCGCGTTTCAACCGCTCCGTGCCCGCCCGAAGGCAGGGTTTCGGAAATCACCTTCCAATCCGTCGATTCGCGATACTTTAAAACCTGGTCCGGCATTACGGAGGCGTCGAGACCGGTTCGGATGAACGCTTCAATCTGATCGCATCCGCCCATGTATTTATGCAGATGGTAGGGCTGCCATTGATGGATTGTGACAGGCAGCCGGTCGGGCTTTTCGCGGCCCAGCGCCCGCATCATTCGCTCTTTGGATGTCATATTTTTTCCCCAAGAATCAGCGTAACCGGATCCGTCAT
This sequence comes from Terrimicrobiaceae bacterium, assembly GCA_041737265.1. Classification (GTDB taxonomy): domain Bacteria; phylum Verrucomicrobiota; class Verrucomicrobiia; order Chthoniobacterales; family Terrimicrobiaceae; genus JBGSSC01. Next base: position 2,694 of record JBGSSC010000572.1, read on the forward strand.
GTCCGGGAAAATCTTGCTAAGGAATCCGAGTCTCTGGATGCTAAGGACCCGCTGGAAATGTTCACTTTTTTTCCGGCATATATACCAGTGGCGAAGGCTCAACAACGTTGTTGCTAAGCGTGCTGCTTTTTCCGTTCAGCCGCACCGAGTCCCCCCCGGATTTCACCCGCCCGCGATAGGAAAGGAGGACATTCCATTCCAATGTGTTTCCCGAAGCTTCCTCGGTTTCCTCGACAGCAAAATAGTGGGTTCCTTCCGCCATGTCGGATCGTAACGTCACAAGGTTTTCTGTGAGCTTCACCCCGGAGGTGCTACCTTCCAGTCGAATCCCCGTGCTAATGGCTGGGTTCTTATTCTGGGCGCGAAGGAATCGGTGCACAATGTTTCCCTTCACCGTTCCACCCGCGCAATCGCGCAGGGAGATCCCTGCCTTGCCGGATTCGGTGACCACGCTGCTCAGGATGGAGAGCTGTCCGTCTTTGGCCGATGTCACCGCAATGCCGCAACCCGCGTTCGCGGAAAAGATGCTGCTGTCCACCCCCACGTCACGAACGACGTTGAGGAGGCGAAGACCGTCCTGTTTGTTGCCGCGGCTCCACGACTCCGCCAGGGTGAAACCGTCCGCCTCGGAAATCACGTAGCCCGTATCGCATTTGCTGACCAGGGTCTGGCTAATCAACACATCCTTGCTGGCGGAAAGTTCGATGCCGTTTCCGTTGATATCGTCCACCAGCACCGATTCGATCAACACGCCGGCGGCCTTGCTGATCGCGATGCCCTGGGCGGCCGCCGCGTTTTCGGGGGACTGACGGATGCTGAGTCGTCGAATCCCGATCTTCGCACCATTTTCATTGCTGATGACCGGCCCGGTTCCCTCCCAAAGCAAAACGGTGGCCATTCCGGCACCGCACACGGTCACGTTGGAGGGAAGAACAAGACCCTTTTTCAACCGATAGATCCCGGCTGGCAACAAGACCGTTCCACCCTTGGCCGCTGCCCTGTCAATGGCCGCTTGAAACCCGGCGTCGGGCTTCGCAGGATCATAGGACTCCTTCGCGTCAACGACCGGTTGAGGCAGGGCGGGAGGAGCCGGAGGAACCACCGGTTTGGGGGGCGGGCCTTTGAGCAGTTCGTTGTTCCCCAGCACATTCAAGCCGGGCGCATCGTCCTGGATGGCCGCCCCCGCAGGCTGATAGGAATTGTTCGCGATCACGCACGCGGAGGTGTTGCGGCGGATCAAAATGAGGGGCATGGCCGAATCCGGCGGATTCACAATCGTGTTGCCCGAAATGACATGGTTGCGCGGCCACCAATTCGGCGACTCGGGTTTTACGTTCATCACTTTGTCCCCCACAAGTTCAATCGGAACGCCGGCGGTGTTTACCAGCGTGTTGCCCACCAGGACATGATTCGCGCCCTCCCCAAAATAGACGCCCTTGCGGTTGTTCTCGCCGTAGCTGCGATTGGAAACGTTGTTGTGGTCATAGACGGCTGAGAACCCGCCGATCATCTCCCCATTGTTGTTGAACACCCCGTTTCCGATCACGGAAAACTTCACCTCCCGGCAGAAAAAAAGACCCGGCCCCTCACAGCGTTCGGCGCTGGAACGTGAGATGATTGTCTCATTTTGCACACTTCCGGGATGATAGCCCTTGGCCCCCCGCCCGACCGCGTCGAAGGCCTGGCATTCGGTGATGAGGTTATTCTCTCCGCATTGCAGGCTGAAGGCATCGCCCTTCCAACCGCGAACCGTCACCCCGCAGATCCGTGTGCGGGTCACGTCGTTGAACGTGATTGCCGAAGCAGAGTAATCCCCGTGGACGGCCAACTTGTCATCAAATCGGCCGATGATTTCCAAATCGCGAACCTCGATCTCTGAGGCGTGAATGGCAAAGATCATGGGAAAAAAATTCGCCACAATGGCACCTTCTTTGCAGGGGGCGCGGGCGGATATCGTGCCGGACAACTCGATTTCGTTACCCTTCACGCTGACCACCTTGGGAGGCGTTTCCGACTCCCGTTCCGAGAGGTAAAAATGCAGCATCTGGCCATGCATTCCCACTGCGATCGCCATCCCAGGCTGGAACCCCGAGGCATCCTCCACCACCAGTGTCCGGTCGCCTTCCTTTGCGGGTTTCACCAACTTGGTGGAAATCAGCGGCGAGGGAAGCGATAGCTTGGTCTTCACGCCCTGACCCCGCAGCCGCACGCCGCTGCGTAGGACGAGCCCTTTCCGCAGCACAAACTCGCCTTCCGGCAACACCACCTCTCCCCCGGACGCCGGCACCGCATCGATCGCCGCCTGGAAGCCCAGATCCGGCTTGGACGGGTCCAGAAATTTCGCCGCGTCCACCGTGGCGAGGCGATTGATTTCCGGTGTCGAGGCGGCCTTCTTAAAATCGTATTTGGCCGGCGAGACTGTCACGTCCGCCTGAAGGCAATGCACGCCCCCACTCAGCAGAATTACGGCGAGCCAGAAGGAAAATGTACCTCGAGGGCGAAATTTCTTAAAAATTGATTTCATAGGGTAGCAGGATTGAATAACCTGCGGCGGCGTTCGCGTCAACACCAGCGCGATAGCGAAGTTTCAAAGGGCAACTAAAAGCGTAGCAGGGACCCAGGCGACCGTCTTCCTGTTGCAGCCATAATCGCCGCCTGTTCCGTCCAGTTACTCCTTGTGGCATGGAAAATGCTGAACAAAGTCCTAGGATTGTCTGCCAATTTCGTTGACATTCCCTGAAAATTGGCGACCATTTAAAGAGAGATAAAATCTCAATTGATCTCCATCAATGAAACGAGCGACCCCCAGTCAACAATCTCACGCCATGGCTACATTATTTCCACTCCGCAACCCCGTGAAGCCCTCCATCTTGCGGCATTTCGCTACAGCCTTGGCAGTCTTTTTCACTTTCATCGCTTCCCCCTCGGCCTTTTCACAGGCCACGGTGACTTGGAACGGTACAACCGACAGCCTTTGGGCAACAGGGACAAACTGGAGCACCACGCCCAATCCCCCCGCAACCACGGATTACGCCAGGTTTGCAAACGCCGGCAATGGGAACACGACCATTGATCTTGGTGCGGGTGCGACGATTGCCCGGCTGCTTTTTGAAACATCCTCCGCTGCAGCCTACACCATCGGCAGCGGCGGAGCTGGCGCACAAACGCTCACTTTTACGGGCTCAGTAATCCAGATGGATGCCAACGCGGTCAACAATCAAGTCATCAATGCGAACATTCTGACGCCAGGGACCGGGACGGAATTCTCTATTCGGAATCAGGACACAGCACAGACACTCACCGTGGCGGGGAACATCAGCTCAGGTTTCGCGCACAGCCTGATTGTCAGGATTGGAAGTACTGTGGGAGCAGCTCCGATAATTCTCTCAGGAACTCTTTCCAACGGTGCGGGCACTCCCACCTATCGCTTCCAAACCGCCAAGACCATTTTGACCGGAACCTTTGGAACTGTAACGGTTACTCCCTTCACCGTCAGCGGGGGCTCCCTTCAAGTGGGCGATGGCGGCACCAGCGGAAGCTTGGGGGCACTTTCCACTTTTCAAATCGACACCGGAACCCAGCTTGTTTTCAACCGCTCGGACAACATCTCGGTGGGAACAAGATTAACTGGAACCGCCGGCACAGTGGTTCAGGACGGTGCGGGCAATGTCACTCTCACCAACACAACCAACACGGTTGGCAATGCCATAGTCAACGCAGGCACCTTGCTAATTAGCGGTGCGTCGCTGCCAGGGACCGGGAATGCAACGGTGAACAGCGGTGGCACACTGGGCGGTACTGGGACGATTGCCAAGGCGGTAATTCTCAATAGCAACGGCACGCTGCTCGGCGGCAACCGCACCACCGGCACGACCCTCACCCTTTCCGGCAACCTGACTGCCAACGACGGCTCCTACATCTCGTTGGCCCTCGGCGCAGGAGGTTCCCACAGCACGCTGGCACGTTCAGGTTCCGGCACATGGAGCTTTGACTTCGACCAAGCGTTCAACTTTGTCGATCTCGGCATGGAGGAGACCACCTACTCAAACTTGATCACCGGCCTTGTTTCCGATCCCGGGGTCATCAACTGGACTATCATCAATCCCGGTTGGGCCGGCAGCACATTCTACTACTCCGGCGGCAACGTGAGCCTGAGCGCCATTCCCGAGCCCGCGACAGCCCTGATGTTCGGCTTCGGCCTGACCGTCCTGCTCTACGGCTTCCGCCGTCGAACA
>JBGSSC010000598.1:0-2262 GCA_041737265.1 Terrimicrobiaceae bacterium
CTCAGAGGCTTTTCGCAAAGGACCGGGATCCCGGCGTCCAGCGCCGCAAGAGCCTGTTCGCAATGCAGCATCTGCGGAGTCGCAATCACGACAAAGTCCGGCGCGGAAGCCATCCCCTCGCGGAATTCATGAAAAAGACGAGCGGGCGGGCCCAGTTCGCTCCCGGCAAGGGAGACCATTCCGGCATTGGGCTCGCACCATTCGACAGAAAGGTCCTCGCGCTCGTCCAGAAGCCGGGCATGACGACGCCCGATCGAACCCAGACCTACAACAAGGATCCTCTTCCTCATTTCCAAAAGGAGAAACCTCCATCCACGACCAGATTATGGCCGGTGACGTAGTCCGACTCGGCGCAGCAGAGGAACAATAAAGCCCCGGAAAGGTCCCTTCCTGACTCATCGCCCATTCGACCGAGAGCCGTTCGCTCACTGTATAGGCTGCGAAACTCCGCAGGCATCCCCTCACGCTCGAACCCCCCGGGGGAAATCGCATTGATGCGAACCCCATCCCGTGCCAGGAGAGCCGCACAATCGGTGGTAAATCCGAGCACTCCGGCCTTGGCGGCAGCATACTCCACAGGCTGAGCCGGCAATCCTGAGTCGTGATAAACCTTCCGGTCCCGACCAACAAGCGCGGCGACCGAGGCGATGTTGATGATCTTCCCATAACCGCGCTCAGCCATGGCGGGAGCAAATTCCTTTGTGCACAAAATGGTCCCCAGCAAATTCACGTTCAGCATCTCCATGATGTCGGCGGGATCCCGGTCGAAGAGGTGTCGAGGACTGCCACCCACCGTGCCTCCGGCGTTGTTAACCAGAATCGTGGGCGATCCCAAACGTTCAAAGACCCCATCCCGACAGGCTCGCAAAGATTGCGAATCCCGGACATCCAGAGCGCATCCCAAGCATTCAGTGCCGGTCCGCGCTGCGATATCCGCCGCTGCCAAGCGGGAACTCTCCGCGTCCCGGGATGTCACGACAACCCTCGCCCCGGCTTCGGCGAGGGTGAGGGCCATCCGAAATCCGAGATGCCGGGCTCCGCCGGTCACCAGGGCAACCTGGCCATCCAGCCGCGAGGGAGATATTGACTGCGTCATGGTCGGACTCTAACCCGACTCTGCGGGGCAATCCGATCACTGCAAACTGGTCTGCATCTAATGCCAGCTTTGGCCTAGAGCTCCCCGGTCCGGAACCGGTCGGCCCAGGCCTTCACTGCGGGGTCCATCCGGACAAGATCGGGCCACCCTCTGGTATAACCCTCGCCAGCAAGCTTGCGGGTCGCATCGAAACCCATGTGGGAACCTAGGTTGGGAAGAGTGGTCGCATGATCAAGTGAATCACTTGGATTTTTGATGAAGGTCGAATCCCTGGCAGGGTCGGTATTGGCGCAGAGCCGGAAGAGCACCTCGGAGGTGTTGTGAACATCACAATCTTCGTCAACAACCACGATGTATTTCGAAAACATCATCTGCCCCATGCCCCAGAGACCATGCATGACCTTGAAGGCCTGCCACGGAAACTGTTTGCGGATCGAAACAAAGACGAGGTTGTGAAATACACCTTCCGCCGGAAGGGCCATGTCGACGATCTCCGGAAAATTCATTTTGAAAATGGGCAGAAACACCCTCACGCTTGCCTCGCCGATGTAAAAATCCTCCATTGGTGGAACTCCCACAATTGTGCACGGGTATACCGCATCGCGGCGGTGCGTTATCGCCGTCACGTGGAAAACCGGGTAGTCCTCAATATTGGTATAAAATCCAGTATGATCCCCGAACGGCCCCTCGGGGCGGGTCTCACCGGGCGTCACGTAGCCTTCCAGAACAAAATCCGAATCCGCTGGCACCTCGACGTCGATCGTAAGGCATTTTACGAGATCCACGGACTTCTTTCGGGCAAAGCCGGCAAAAAGTATTTCGTCCAGCCCGTCAGGCAAAGGGGCGGTTGCCGCAAAGGTGAAAACGGGATCTCCTCCCAAAGCGACCGCAACCGGCATCCGTTCTCCCCGTTCGTAGTAACGCTTCCCGTGACGGGCTCCAACTTTGTGCACCTGCCAGTGCATGCCGGTGGTGCGTCCGTCGTAGACCTGCAGGCGGTACATGCCGAGGTTGCGCTTCCCGTTCTCCGGGTTGCGCGTGATGACCAGCGGGAAGGTGATGTACGGCCCGCCGTCCTGCGGCCAGGTGGTGAGCACCGGGATCAGGTCGAGCAGGCCGCGGCGGTCGAGCTCGTCGCCCTGCACGACGACCTCCTGGCACGCCCC
>JBGSSC010000708.1:0-4791 GCA_041737265.1 Terrimicrobiaceae bacterium
AGAGAGTCAGGTCATCGGTGATTTTGCCGCAAAGACATGGCTGGAGCTTAAAGAGTTCATTCTCCGGGATTGTGCTGCAGAGGACTCCTCCGTCCGGCGCAAGATCGAGGAAGCCATCCGGTCCGCTTCAAAGCAGCTGACAGAAAACGCCAGCGCCCGGGCAGAAATGAATGCGTTTCTTGGCGAGCAGGTCCTTGCGAGCATCCTCGCTGCAAAACCCCAAGCCCGCGAACTTGTCACCTCGACAATCACTGCCTGGGACGCGAACGAAATGGCAGGCAAGCTGGAGAGCACGGTCGGCCGCGACCTGCAATTCATACGGCTCAATGGCACCATTGTGGGCGGACTTATTGGCGTTTTGATCTACGGTGTCTTCCGGGCTCTTGGATTATAGCCGGGAGGAACAATCAGAAAAAAGCCGCGGCCGGCTCGTGCGCTGCCATGGGAGCAACCCCTCCGGAACCAAGGACAGTTCATGGAGCAAATCCCATAGGGGGTTGGAATTTTGCTTTCTCTCCGCAGGCTGGAGTGCTGGATTTGTCATCATGCTCAGCCCTGCGGTCGCTTTTGCCTGGATCCTGGGTTCGGCTGCCATGCCTATGCAACCGGGCTGGCACAAGCTGGATGGCTGCAAATTTGTTGAGGGGCCACACAGCGATGGGGACAGCGTGGAGGTTCTTTATAAGGGCAAAAGACACATCTTCCGCCTCTACTTTGTGGATTCTATCGAATCAAATGCCCGATCGGAGCCGCGTCGCGCTGCACAGGCGCATTATTTTGGCATTCGGGATGACCCGGCCGCCCTGAAGTTTGCCCGTGAGGCAGAGGAATTCACCCGATCCGCGTTGCAGCGTCCGTTCACCGTCTACACCCGATGGACTCCGGTCACCCCGGGCAGCGACAACCCTTCCATTCGAGCATTCGTCGAGTTGACGGACGGAGGGGATCTCGGAACAGCCCTTGTAGAGCGAGGGCTTGCCATCATCCGAAGCGGCCCGGCTTTGTCTGACCATGCCAATGGAAAGTCGAAAAGCCAGTTGCTGAAAGAACTCCGCGAGGCCGAAACGCTGGCGCGTGTCGGGAGAATCGGTGCCTGGGCCGGGGAGGATAAACCATCGGCTCCGGCACCCAGGCATGGGGGTCGGGTTGATGCCACCCGCTCGGAGGAGCTGCGGGCACTCGCCGGTCGCCGCGTGGTGGTAAAGGGAACCGTTTCGCGGGTTGGCAGCCTGCCGGACGGCCGCATCACTTTTGTAAACTTCGATGGCACCCAACGGGGTGACTTTGTTGCCATCTTTCGTGAAGGATCAAGGGCAAGGATCAGCAAGGCCTTTCCTCGCGGAATCGAGAACGAGTTGCCCGGCAAGCCGGTGGAAGTCACTGGCGTCCTGACGCTTTACCGAGGAAATCCCCAGATCGAAATCGAAGACCCGGCGCAGCTTGTAATTCTCGGTCAGTAGCGGAACTTGGGAGGTCCCGAGGGGCTGGGCGAAGGTTCCGCAGGCGGAGAGGCGATGTCTTCCGGCCCGATATTCAGGTCGAGCGCTGGGATGGGTGCGAGTTCCGGCAGAGGCGAATCATTCACCTCTTGACCGCGGTAGCGCTGACTCCCGGATTGCCGCGGCGAATTGGACCGTCCTCCCTCGACCGGGCCGGCTTGGGAAGGCGGGTCGCGCGGCCGTGGCGGTGCCGGTGCCATGTATTCGTTGGCGATATAGCCAACGCGTTCATCCGGGAGCAGAACGTTGCTGTAGCCCATTTCCTTGCGAAGCAGCTTGATCCGGTCTCCCGCCCGCAAGGTGGAGTCCGGGCCCCGTGCCTGCATCGGACCTATGCTGTAGAAAGGAGCGAAGTCTTTGATTATGATGAGCTCTGGCGCTGCTTCCGGACTAAAGGCCTCAGCCGCACAGCCCGCCAGAAGGAGAGCGGAAAAAAGGCATGCCGCTTGAATGAGCCACTTCATAACTTGTCCCGTTATCGCTTGAATACCGGTCAAAATGCTCATCATTTCTTGGAAAATCATTAAAATTCCAACGAAAGGCTTCCGGGTGGAGCCTGGAAGCTCCTGTTCGGGAGTCCGGCCCCTGACCAATGAACCCTGCGCAAAAAGTGTAAGATTATCGAAAAAGATGCAGGCCTAACACGAAGGAAACGAATGTCGGAGGGATCCCTGCAATCGACTGGAGGAGGCGGAACCGTAAAGTATCGGAAACCTTTTTCCCTCAATTTTGCGAAGCAAAATATACTAATCCGGCGGCAATGGCACCCCTTTCTCACCTGATTCCCTTGCCAACAAACACGCTCTTGGCTCCGGCTCCCGCCGGATTAGGTCCCCTGCCCTCGTGCAACTTCCGCATCCAGCAGTTGGAAATACAAGCGCTCAACGGCAGAGGCAGCAATCCCTGCGGAGTAGCACCGCTCGCACTGCCTGCGAGCCTGTTGCGCAATGGAGCAGCGGAGATTTTCGTCGCGTGCCAGCCTGTTCAATGTTCTGGAAAAGCTTGCGGGCTCATGAGGGTCGGCCAGCAAGCCGTATCTGCCTTCGTCGAGCACGGCTGCAATGTCCGGAAGTCGGGATGCAACGACCGGAATTCCGCCAGCCATGGCCTCGAGAAGGACCATGGGCAAACCCTCGTGAAGCGATGGGAGAACAAAGGCGTCCAGCGCAGCATAGAAGCCCGCCCGATCGTGGACTTGGCCGATCAAACGAACCCGGCTGGCAGCTGGCCCTGCAGCAATCGAGGCGGTGATTCGTTCCTGCTCAGGGCCGCTTCCAGCCAACAGGATAATCGACTCCGGAATGTCCGCCGCGATTTCTGCAAGCACCCCGAAATTTTTTTCCGGAGAGAAGCGACCCATCGCCCCGACAACGAAATCCTTGTCCTCCAGGCCGAGGCGGGATCTGGCCTGTGCCCGTGTTTTGGCATCGGGTGGTGAAAAGGCGGAGGTATTCACTCCGTTGCGAACCGTTTCAACGAGGTCGGGCGGAAGAGCTTCCCATTGAAGCAGAAAATCCCGCACTCCCTCCGAAACCGCAAGCACCCGATGGGAGTAGAGGTGGGTCAGAGCATCGGGGACCAACGAAGACCATCCCCGGAATCCCAGGTCGCCGCTGGCATGGTCGTGGGAGATTCGTATTCCGTGACCAGCAAGGGCCAACACGGGTTTAGCCAGCCAGTTTGAGCCCTGAAGGTGAAAGTGAAAGACATCAAACCCGCCCCGCCGCGCCAGAGACAGCAGGTTGGGAACCATGGCGGGAGACAGCCGAGATTCCGCCAGCGAATGAACCGGCACTCCCGCATTTTCGATGGCTTCGGCAAAAGGACCCCTTCCATGCAGCACCGCGACTTCGCAATTGATGCGTGTTTTTTCAAAGTGCGTAACCAGATCAAGAAGGGAAGACTGCGCCCCGCCGAGGCCCAGATGGTCGATGACATGGAGACACCGGATCACGCCGGCAGCCCCTTCAGGAAGGCCTCGGTGTTCTTCGCATTATCATGCCACTCCGCAATGAGTCGCCGGGAGCCGGAAGAGGCCGCATGGAGCGAGGCTGCGTCTTCGAGGAATCTCTTCACTCCCGCTTCGAGATGCGCGGGGCTTCCACGGGCGCAGAAGCCGGCACCAAACCGTTCCAACATCCCGTCGGGATCTGCGCTGAGGGAAGCGATGGCGGTTCCTCCAAGTCCCGAGTGGAGAAAGGTATTCGGAACCCCCTCGTCGGAAGAGGTGTTCACAAATACCTTGGCCGAATCGAAATGATTCTGAATCTCCCGGTACGGCACTCCATCCAAAAATTCGACCCGGGGCATATTTGAGGCCCTTGCCCGTGTGGCCTCCCACAAGGCTGGATCCTGCGGAGAGCAGATCATCCGGCAGCGGGCCTCAGGCAGACGCCCGGCAAGGTCGAGGAAGAGATCCGGACGCTTGACCTGGTGGCACCGGGCGACCCAAAGCAGATCCACATCCTTGATGGCACCACCTTTCCCGGGATCCTGCTGCAAGAGCAACCGGGTGACTTCGCATTGCATTCCGGCCTTCCGGAAGTTCGCCGCCTGGCTTTCCGTGATTCCAAACCGGGCATCCGCCGCCTGCATCCCCCAAGAAAAAATCCTGCCCCGCAAGGGATTCTCGCGGCGAAAGCGACCGTCGATTTCCCCGTCCAGCGCACAAATAAAAACAACCCGGAACCCACCCGCGCGACCGAGGAGACACATCAGCGCAAGCCAGGTGGTCCAACCATAAATCACAACGAAATCGGGATTCTCCTCCCTCAACACCCGCCATACCACAGGCAGGGCTTTCGCCGTATCCCCAAGTCCGCCGGTGTCAAACCGTCCACAGGCCCGGATGCGCACCCCCTTCCACTCCACCCCGTCGGCAAACCCGTCGTCTGCTGCTGCAATACTCACCCGGTGGCCTAGTCTCACGAGTTCCAAGGCCAGCAATGCAACCTGCAATTCGGCACCCCCCGAGGCCTTGTGAGCCTCAGGATCCAATGCCCGGTGCGCGCGGCCGGAGAGAAAGAGAAACGACCGCGGGGCTGCCGTCATTCCCGGATCTTGCCCTCTTTCGAAAGCAATAACGAAACCCAACGGGTGGACTCGAAATTCGAGAGGATAATCACCAGAATCACCGTGATCGGGACGCAAAGAAACATACCTACCACGCCCCAGAGCATTCCCCACAGAATCAGAGACATGACCACTACAAGAGGACTCAGGTTGAGAGTCATTCCCATCAGGTTGGGTTCAATAAAATTTCCAAGCAACTGCTGGATCACAGTGATTCCGA
>JBGSSC010000696.1:0-6026 GCA_041737265.1 Terrimicrobiaceae bacterium
GGGGTTCTCCAGAGCTGCATATTGCGTGCGACCAAGATGATCCCCCGGATTGCCTTCCACTGCGATGAAGGGAATAGCGGCACCGGGTTCAAGTTGAAGTTTCACGACCGAATGAACGTCGCTCTTCTTTCCGCTTCTCAGCGTCATGGCCAGACCATGCTCGCACTGCTCACAAGTCACGTCTTCGCCTCCCAACTCCGTGCAACTCATCACGGCTCGAGGAAGCCGCGGAAGGTTTAGCTGCCCATTGGTCCATTGAAAAATGTGGAGATAGACATCATTCCCGCGAATCGTCGCGCCGCCCCAGTCCCCGTTGATGTAGGGGCCGCCCTTCGTGCTGTAGATACTCTCCCCGTAGGTCTCGATCCATGGCGCAAACAGCTGCAGGTTTTCGAGTTCCTCGGGACGAATCTTTCCGTTGGCCATCGGGCCAATGTTGAGCAGAAGATTTCCACATCCCGTCACACAGGCAGCCAGCATTTGCACGCATTCGGCGAAACTGCTGGTGACAGCGCCGGGACGATAGGACCAGCCTCCCGGCGTATCAAGTTTGGACATGTGAATGCAGCTTTCCCAGGGATGATCGGCTTGGAACACACCGATCCTCCCCTCCGGGGTGTCGAAGTCGCCTTTGGTCAGCCCGGCAATTTCCGGATCGGGTTGGCCTGCTTTATGTCCGAAAACGAAACGGGCGGCGCGGTTGTTGACCAGGATCCCGGGCTGGAGCTCGTAAATCATTTCAAAGAGTTCGCGAAACCGGTAATCCGCCCATGTGCCCGCGACATGGTCAAACCACAGCAAGGAAACTTCGCCATACTGAGTGAGAAGCTCACGGAGCTGGCCGTGGTAGAAATTGTTGTATTTACTGTTGTCGCCTACCAGATAATCCGGGTGATACCAGTCGCGCGTCGAATAATACCAACCCAGCTTGAGACCGTGCCGGTGCACGGCATCGGCCAACTCGCGGCAGATATCCCGCTTGAACGGCGTGTGGGCGATACTGTAATCCGAAAGTTGCGTGTGCCAATTGGAAAAGCCGTCGTGGTGCTTGGTCGTGAAGACGAGATACTTCATCCCCGCCTGCTTCGCCGTGCGGACGATGAAGTCGGCATCGAAATCCACCGGGTTGAATCGTTGATAGTAGGCATCATACTCGGCATCGGAGACTTCCGGATGTCCGGGATGATCGTGAGGATGACTCATCCGGCCCCAGCCGATTTCCACTCCACCCACACAGGAAGGACTCCAGTGAATGAATAACCCGAACTTGCCATCGAGCCACCAACTCATGGATTGCTGACTTTTCACCGGCGACTCCTCTCATCGAAGAAATCAATATCAAAGAATCGCTCCTGGCTTCCCGCCCCGCCTCCATTTTCGACCAACTTTACAGATAGCATAAGTGCGTTCTAATAATTCCAATACAGGTTCTTTTGCTTAAGGTCGCCGATCGCGCCTACGGAAGTTATGTGGCCGTCGCAGAACAGGATATTCGCCCGGCCGTTGTGGCGCAGGGGGAGCATTGACTGGGGCGGCGAGTAGACAAGCCCGACCTGAGCGGTGGTCAGCGGGGTTTCAGCCTTGGTTGGATCGCCGGTGACTGCCTGACCATTCGGCCCCCACCATGCAAAAAATCCCAAAGCATAGCCATTCGCGGGATTTTGGCAGCCGTCCGTGAGGAGAACAACTTCCGAGGGCCGCGCAATCTGCGCGGGCCGGACAAGCGGTGGATTATAATTTTGGTAGTTGATCAAGATTGTTGGATTCCCTCCGTAACCCTCTTTTGGGCGACCAGTCGCATCATAGCCAGTGGATTTGGCCGAAGGACATATCGTACATCCCTTGGATGAGGACCTATCGATGATTGAGTAATAATCATCCCCGTTGTTGCCGATTGCACCGGTGGTGGGATGGGTCGTTTGACTGATCATGGGAGGGTAAAATCCTTTATCGGCTACGTAAGACATGGTCTCCGCACTGAGCTGTCTGAGATTTGAAACGCATTTGGCGGACTTGGCCGCCTCCGTGCCCATTTTTGCCAAGGGAAAAATCAAGGCCGCGAGCACCGCCATGATCGAAATGACGGCCAGGAGTTCGATCAGGGTGAAGCCCGTTCGAGCGCGACCCAGTGGCCGCAGGGAGGACGGTTTATCCGGTGTCTCTGGCGTGTCTGGGCTGGGGGAAATCTGGTACATGGTCACAAGGGCCTGACATCCAGGCAAATTCGATTCTGGCAGTGCCTCTGGGATGTAAAGTGAAGATTCATATTTCCGGGGAGAGCGTTTCGACCGCTACTCTTAAACTAAATAGTTAATATAAACATTGGTGAAAATCAAGGGGCCGTTTTGATTTTTTCCTGCTGTTTACCATCCATCGCTAAATTTTTTGTTTCGCCTGAACTCCGCAGTTCAAAGCTTTTATCTTGAAACACTGAATGTCTGATACTGCAGGCGCACAGCTGGATCGATTTTTCGATCGTTCGGCGGGTCGCTGAAACCGACCATCGCGGGGCATTTGATAAGCGGCAGTATGGAAGCAACCACCGCTTCCAGCCCCAAACTCTGTTTAATTAGGAATTCCGGCGACGGCGGAGGACCATGACGGTCGTGAGACTGAAGGCCATGAGCGCCCAGGTGGCGGGCTCGGGAATTGCCGTGTAAACCAGCATCAGATCCGTGGAGTCTCCGCTAAGAGCCACACTGAACGAGCCGGTCGCCAGAGGATTGGTGAATCCATTTGTTCCGGCGTTTGCTCCCACATTCACCGCAAACTCCGTGGCGTCAAATCCCGTGATGACATTGCCCGTACTGACGAGGGTCCACGACTGATCGAGCGTATTATTGAAGTTGGTGGCGTTCCCGTTCACATCGGGTCCAGTGCTGGAAAGCGACCAGAGGTTGACCTGGAAATCCGTCCCTCCCGTGAGAGCGGAAAGGTCCAGTGAACCGGACAAGTTGATGCTGTCAAATCCCGTGCCAGCCACACCTGTCGCGTCCACAACCTGCCAATTGTAGTTGCCGCCATCGGTCAGGGCGAGGCTGGTCATGTTTTGCAGACCAGGGCTGTTGCCAGGCGAGAGGATGCCGCCACTGTTGACGGTCACAGTTCCGCCCACCGTGCCGTTTCCACCCAGCGTAGCACCGTTATTCACAGCAACCGCGCCGGTTGCTCCGGACTGGTTGCCATTGATCAGCAAGGTTCCGGCGTTGATCGTGGTAGCACCGGAGTAGGTGTTGGCGCTGGTGAAGGTGAGCGTGCCGTTGCCGGTCTTGGTCAGCGCCAGGGTGCCGGCGGTGTTCTGGATCACGCCGGAGAAGGTGCTGGAGGCGTTGTTGTCACCGACGGTCAGGGTCGGCGTGCCGCTGATGCCGTCCACGGTGCCATTGCCGGAGAGGCCGTTGATGGTTTCGCTGAAGCCGCCCATGTTGAAGGTGCCTCCGGTGATGATCAAATTGCCCTTGCCGACGCCGTTGGGAATCTGGTCAGCCCGGCCGAGCGTTAGGGAGGAGTTCGCCGTCCCAATGGTCGTGTGGCCCGCATAGCTGTTGGCGGTCCCTGCGTTGTTCAGGGTGACGTTGAGTAGGGCGGCGGCTTGCGTTACGACCTGCAGTCCTGAGTTTCCGGAAATCGTATTGGTAAAGCTGAGCGTTCGAGTGGTATTGCCGTTTGCTGCTAAAACCATGACGTCCGCCAGATTGGCGTTGACGGTTCCTGCAATGACAACATTGGAACCCGGTGCCTCATGCCGGAAAGCCCCGAACTGGGCACCGTCTCCCTGCGCACTGTTCACCACGATGGCGTTGTTGATCGTGGTTATACCTGCGAAATAAAACTGCGACCTGTCCGTGGTGGCAGCGCCAATGGTGATCGCCCCTGTGCCGAATATGCCGCTGGTCACGGCACCGGGGGAGCCCGCACCGACGGTGCCACTCCCCAGCCAGCGGGTGTTGGTGACACCGGTGCCGTTGCCAAGGATCGTTCCGCCTGAGTAGGTGTTGGCTGTGTTGCTGAGAATGGTGTTGACCGTATTGCCGCCATACAACTGGAGGCCCAGGCTTCCGGTGAACAAATGCGAATTTAAGGTGCCGCTCATGGCGTCTGCGATTCTCAGCGTGGCGGAGCCTGTGCTGTTGGTGATGTTGCCGCCCGAGGTGGACAGGCTCTTTATGGTATTATTAAAGCCGCCCAAGTCCAAGGTGGCGCCCGTCGCAACGCTGTGCGCACTGCTGGCGCTGAGCCCTGTTACACTTCCTGCAGTGAGCGTTCCACTGCTGATCGTCGTCGCGCCGCCGTAGGTGTTGTTCCCGGAGAGAGTGAGCGTGCCGTTGCCGGTCTTGGTCAGCGCCAGCGTGCCGGCGGTATTTCTGATCACACCGGAGAAGTTGCTGGTCGCGTCGTTGTCGCCGACGGTCAGGGTCGGAGTGCCGCTGAAGCCGTCCACGGTGCCGTTGCCGGAGAGTCCGTTGATGGTTTCGCTGAAGCCACCCATTCTGAACGTGCCGCCGGTGACGATCAAATTGCCTTTGCCGGCACCGTTGGAAATCTGGTTGGCTGCGCCGAGCGTCAAGGTTTCCCTAACGCTGCTGATGGTCGTGTTTCCCGCATAGCTGTTCGCTGTCCCGTTGTTGCTCAAAGTGACGTTGAGCGTCCCGACCCCGTTGCCGGCCAATAGTGCCAGCCCCGAGTTGCCGGAGATTGCCCCGGTCACGGTGATCGCTCCAGCGCCGTTGTTACCGTTTCGGAAGGCGGCGTCCGCCAGATTGGCATTGATCGCACCATTGATGACGTTGTTTGAAGAATCAACCCGAAAAGCTCCGGCAGCATCGCTGTTCCCCACCGCACTGTTTACCACAATGGCGTTGTTGATCGTGCTCGCACTGTTGAACAAAATCTGGGCGCGGTCAGCGGTCGTGACGCCGAGGGTGAGTGCCCCGGTGCCCCAAACGCCGTTGGTCAAAGCACCAGGAGTCCCCGATCCGATCGTATTGCCGCTCAGCAGAAAGCGGTCATTATTAACACTGCTTCCAACGGTAATTCCGCCGGAAAAGGTGTTGTTGCCGTTGGTGAGGATGGTGCTGTTGTTGTTTTGATTAGACACCCATTTCAAAGCCAGATCACCCGTGAACAACTGTGCCAACGTTCCTGTGAGAGCATTCTGGAAAGTTAACGTTTGAAGGCCCGTGCTCGTAAATGTGTAACCCGGGGTATTCATCGTCATGCTGCCGACGGTTATATTGCTCCCGAGCGCAACGGTTCCTGCCGTACCGCCAAAGACTGCGGTGGTCGTACCGTTGGTCCAGGTGCTATTGGACCCGCCCGTTGCGGCGGTTTTCCAGTTGGCGGTGACGCCGTTGACCCATGTGCCGTTACCGCCACCTGCATCCGGCTGGGTATCGGCACCATTCCAGTAAAGTTGTGCACTGACCGGGAGGGCGGTGAATGCAAGGGCCGCCAGCACGGGAAGGGATAGTTTCTTAATAAAATATATGTGGGTGAGAGAAGGATTTTTCATGGCGGGGAAGCTCGTGGAAGGGGTTTGTTTTGGCGGGGAGAATTTAATTGACCTTCAAATTGTTAAGATAAACATTTTTATCCGTCAAGGGTTTTGTTATTTTTTTTTGGGCCTGAAAGAAGGAGGGAGAGCCGCGGGTGAGAAGGGCAAAGTTTCAATCCGCAGCCTGTCAGGTCCCCCGGTCGATGAAGGTGGCCTGGAGTCGGACCGTTTGCTTTGGCAAGACCTTGGATCCGTTGTTGGAGATCCGTTTGTCAAGGAGTTCAGCGGAGCTTTTTCCAATAATTTCGGGGTGCTGATCGAAGGTGGAGAACGGAAAGTTGTACCCATCGCTTGCGCCCACGGCACCAAAACCAAAGAGCGCCACATCGTCCGGGATGCGCCGATTCAGCTTTCGCAGTGCCCGGAAGCAGCCGATGCCCAGACTGTCACTGATCGCGAAAATCCCATCGAAGGGGGTTCCCGATATTCTCAGATGTTTTTCGATGAGGTCTTCGTTCGGTTCGAAACTTGG
>JBGSSC010000706.1:0-3789 GCA_041737265.1 Terrimicrobiaceae bacterium
TTCAGACCGTGGTAGTGCTCTTTCACCTTCAGCGTGAAAGGTGCATGCTCGTGCCATCGCTGGGGCATTTGGGAACACCCTGAGGCATCGAGTAGGTTTGGATGATGCCACACTTGGGGCATTTATAGGTCCAATTTTTCTGCTGGGCCAGGGAGAGGGTCAGTGATCCCATCATGACGAGAAATGCGACCGAGGCCGCTAGAGTGAATACATTCTTCTTCATACACCCTGTATTCGGAGGGCTGGGAATTATCTCTCGGGGCTCATAGAAAATCTTTCACCATGGATGTGCCTGGTACTTGGGCACTCTCCCGACGTTTCTCAAGTTCAGGCACCAGCAGGATCTTGATCTGAGCACCCTGTGCCGGGGTCTGTTGGGTTGCGGACGGGCGAGTCTCGCATAAGCAAATTACCACTCCCTTTGCGCCGGAGTAAGAAGTCCCTGTTGTTTGAGATACTCACCGTAGAAGGGGATACTGTGGGCGGATTGGGCGCGAAAGGCCTGTAACAGGAGTGCCCTTTGCTCTGCGTCCTCGACCATACTGAGGGCGGCCTGAAGCTCTCGTTCCACGCCGTCGTAATCGTCATTCTTGAAATGAAACTTGATACGTTCCAGAAAGTTCGCTGAGGCTGGAATGGATGGAGCGCTGACATTTTCCGCGCGAGAAGCAGCGGGAACCCGGAGCAGCAACCGGGCAAGCTCATCGCTAGAAGCGGACGAAGCGGTTAACGACGCTTTGCTCGAAGAGTCGGCGGGAGGGGGAGCGAACCCATCAAGTTTTTTCTCTAGGTTGGACGAAACCTCATACGCTCTGATGTCGAGCAGCTGGCCAAACTCCTTCTCGGCCCTTGCGAAGAAGGGCACAAGTTGGTTGTTTGCCCGGTTGATGACCCTTTCTTTGTAGGCCCATTTTGCGGCGTTGTATTGCTCCATTGCCGCGTAGAGTTGCTTTCGCTGGGAATCCTTCTTCGCCTGGGAGATCAGCTTCTCATAGACTTCGGGGACTTTTCGCAGATTCTGAAATGGGCGGTATGCTTGGACTACTGTTTCCATTTCGGTGGCAAGCGCAGTCACCGCAAGGAGAAATTCGTCCCAGGATTTCGGTTCTTCGGACCAAATTGCAGCGAGCTTGTCGGCAATGAGCAATCTTGGATCAGCCTTCATTTCTTCCTCGGAGGGTAGAAGATTTAAGATCAGTGAGGCAGCGGTCGAGACTGGCTCGTTTGCGTCAGAGGATGGAGGAGTCGGATACCCTTGGTAAGTAGGAGGAAAGAAGATCGGCGGAACAACTGCCGAAGTTGATTCGTGTTCGGCGGAGGGTGGAGTCGGAGAGACTGCCACCTCAGCCGTAATATCCTGTGCGAGAAGACCCCTTCCTCGCAGATACTCGGCGTAAGCGAGGCTGCGGTCTGCAAAGCCGACTCGCAGCTTTTCTGCCATGCCCGCCCGGCCGGGATCGTCATCGAGGGTGCTCGCCAGTTGGATGTCCTCCTCGACACCATCGAAGTTTCCTCGCTGGAGCCGGATACTTGCACGCAGCATGTAGTAGAGAGTGATCGGTCTCATCTCCCTCAGGATTCGATCAGCTTCAGCCTCCGCATTTTCGAGCTCTCCGAGGTCCTGCCAGAGCTGGATGCGCTGACTGAAATTCGCGGCATCAATCGGACCGGTGGCCAGTCCAACCTTCAACTCCTCCCTCGCCTCCTCCTTTCGGTCCAGCGCGAACAGGCATCGTGCGCGAAGGGTGGAATACAGAGGACTGTTTTGACGAGCGACGGGATAGGTCTCCAAGAGCTGGTTCAGCAACTCCAACGCATCTTGGTAGCTTTTCTCATCAAAATACATGGCTGCCAGTGAGGCTGTGGCCCTGTAGTCGGCCTCTTCGGATTCTGTGAGGCCGGAGGTGGTTACTTTTACCTGGGTGGGCGGCTCTGGCTTCCCCCTTGGAATGACAAAAAAAGCGATCGTCCCCAAGATGGCCGCCAAGAGGAGGGCCCCGGCAACGATCGCAGCTCGCCGGGGTCGTGTAGTCGGCGGTTGTTTCCCGCCCATGACTGCTTGGGAAAATGCTGCGTAGGTCATGAACCGGTTGGCCGGGCGTTCCTCGGTGGCTCGCAGCACGACGCAATGGAGGCGTAGCCATTCCCGGTGTTCATCCGGCGTCAGGCTCCCCTCACCTTGCGGTGGCCAACGGAAATGCGCCTTGCCGATTTTGTCCGGCGGATTTCCCGTCAAGAGGGTGTAGAGCGTGGCAGCCGCCCCAAACATGTCGGCATGCCCGCCAGCGTCCACGTACCACGAGGGAGCCGAGTATCCAGGAGTTCCCCGGCGAGTGACCAGTTGAGCGTCCTCCCCCAGGAGGCTGATGTCGGCAAGGCAGGGGTGACCACTGATGAAGAGGATATTCTCCGGCTTGACGTCGCGATGGACGAACCCGGCATCCAGCAGGGTTTGCAGGCCATCCAGGACAGGACAGATCAGCGCGGCTACTTCGTCGTGGCTGAACCATGCGGCCTGCCCTCGCCGGTGTTCGATCATGGTGGCCAGCGTCCACGGGTGCCACGCTTCGTCGGCAGGGTCCTCAGCGCCATACCCGTCCGCCAGCGGCATCACGTAAAACAGACCGAGGGGCAGGCTGTTGACGTGCTCGATGGGCATCAGGTGCGGGGAATGCAGTTGGCGGGCTGCCTGCCGGTAACTAATGAGGGCGTCCTTCTCCTTTCCGGCAACATCTGGCGCATCGCCGGAAATGAACTTCAGAGCGCGGTAGTCTCCCGTCAGCCGGGCACGGCACAACCACACCGTGCCGAAACCTCCAGACCCGATTCGCCGGATGATCTCGTAGCCATCGATGACTTCGCCGGGTCGGATCGGACTCTCCATGCCTAGAGTCGATGCCAGATTGCGAAATAATGCAAAACCCGAAAATCAGCGAGGAAAGCGATACGACCGAGTTACCATCGGGTGTCCCTTCGGCGATGGGCTCACAACGCAATGGTGCAGCCAAGGTGGGAGATATTTTGCAATACTCCCACTTTACCGAGAGATGCACAGGATCCCTCCGAATACATTTCTGAAGCCTTGCCGCTCAACGGCAGCGGCTCAAAATCAGCAAACCGCATGGTATTTCCGCCAACACCCCTCACTCTTATCGGACGCCTGAGGCAACAAGATGTGCGCCCGCTGTGGGAATCCTCGTGGGAAGAGTTTTTTGATCTCTACCATCAGGCAGTGCGGATGTGCGTTGCTGGCAGTTTCCACCGGCACGGTTGGCATGCCGTGGATGCCGGATACGTCGATGAAGTTACCCACGGGGTCTTCCAGGCAATTTTCAGGGGAAGTGACTCATCCGGTTATGACCCGGGGAAAGGACGCTTCAGGCATTATCTTTCTACGATCTGCGCGCGCCGAGTGGTGGACTTCATCCGCTCTCACAAGCGGGATGCGCTCCACGAATCTTTGGATGGCCATGACGTCCTCGGAACGGTGGCGGACGATCCCTTCACACGCCGGGAGCAGGACGCATTCGACAACGCACTGCTGGGTACGCTCCTAGCTGCCCTCCGCGAGCAGGTTTCACCTCGGGTTTATATGATTCTCGAACTGGTCAAATTGAACGGCGAAGACCCGGTATCGGTCGCTGAACAACTCGGAGTCCGTCGAAGCGTGGTGGACAACAGCATTTTCAAGGCAATGCAGAAACTTCGGGAAATCACGCAAAACCCGGAAATCCGCGAGGAGTTCGACAAATGAAAGACCGCAACCTCCCAAACCCCGCCATCAGTCTG
>JBGSSC010000738.1:0-2188 GCA_041737265.1 Terrimicrobiaceae bacterium
GATTCTTTTCCGGGGGCTAGTCCACCGAGATGCCAACAACAGACAAAATCCGGTTGAGATCCCCGGTCCCATAGTACTCGATAGTGATCGAACCACGCTTTTCATTGTGATTTAATACGACTCGCGTGCCCAAACGGTGCGTTAAAAGATTTTGCACCCGCTGAACGGCCGGTGCCAGGGGGCTGGCCTCCCGCTTGGTCCGGGAGCTCTTTGCGCCTGCTTCGCTGCGGGCTGAACGGGCTTCGGCCAGCTTTTCCGCGACGCGCACCGAGAGGGATTTGCGGACAATTTCGTTGGCGAGAGCGATTTGTTCCTCGGCCGTCTTGAGGGAAAGGAGCACCTTGGCATGGCCGACAGAAATCCGCCGCGCCTTCAGATGTTCGTGCAGGGCCTCGGGAAGAGAAAGAAGGCGCATCGCATTGGCCACCGAAGCCCGGGCCTTGCCAACCTTGCGGGCAATATCCTCCTGGGTCATCCCGAAGTCGCGGTGCAGCCTTCCATAGGCGGTGGCCTCCTCGATGGGATTGAGGTCCTCGCGCTGCAGGTTTTCGATGAGAGCGAGTTCGAGGACTTCCTGGTCGCTCGCCTGTCGCACGATGGCGGGAGCCTCGGGCAGGTTCAGTTCCCGTGCGGCCCGCCAACGGCGTTCCCCTGCGATGAGCTCGTAGTGGTCACCGACTTTCCTGACAATGAGGGGCTGGATGATGCCGCGCTCGCGGATGCTTTCTACGAGTTCGTGGAGGTGTTCCCCGCGGAACTCCTGCCGGGGCTGAAGCGGGCTGGCGACGATCCGGTCGAGGGTGAGGATCTGAATTTTTTCACCAAGTTCCTCTACGGGGGCGGGTGCCGCGACGCGGGAGGAGATGAGGGCGCTGAGGCCTTTGCCGAGTGCGGGTTTCGCCATAAGGTGAAAACGGACTACATCACCCGCGGCGGGTAATGACAAGCGCCCAGCATTCCCGGGTGCCCCATGATTCGGTGTCGGATCCGTAAATCATGGGAAACGTCAACGCGTTTCCCTCCATTTTGCGAAGCAAAATATTCTAATCCGGCGGCGATGGCACCCATTTCTCACCGGGTCCCAATGCCCCCAAAGCCGCTCTGGTCACCGGCCCCGCCGGATTTGGTTGGCATGCGGGCGCGAGCGGGCTAGACGGGACCTGTGTTGGCCTTTGTTCTGCGGCGTTTGGCGGGTCTGGTCGCCGTGCTTTTTTGCGTGGTGACGATCACGTTCTTTTTGATGCGGGTCTCGCCCGGAGGGCCATTCGACTCGGAGCGCAAAATTCCTCCGGCCATCGAGAAGCAGCTTCTGATGAAATACAAGCTGGACGGCACGCTGTGGCAGCAATACTCGGGCTACCTTGGCGATCTCCTGAAGGGTGACCTGCGCCTTTCCACCAAGTACCGGAACCGCTCGGTTGCCGAAATTCTCAGACAGACCCTTCCGGTGACAATGACCCTCGGGCTCTGCGCGTTCGTGCTGGCATCGGCCGCGGGAATTTTTCTCGGCGTGTTCGCTGCGGCCGGCCGGGGGGGGGCGCAGGATTTTCTGGCGATGCTTCTGGCGTTGCTGGCGATTTCGCTGCCCTCGTTTGTGATTGGCCCTGTTCTGATCCTGGTTTTTGGGATCTGGCTCGGGTGGCTGCCGGTGGGAGGGTGGGGCAGCATTCCTGCGATGGTGTTGCCCACGGTCACGCTCGCAGCACCTTACATCGCGTATATTGCCAGACTTCTGCGCGGCAGCATGATCGAAGTTCTTGGACAGGATTTTGTGCGAACCGCTCGCGCCAAGGGAGTGCGTGAGTTGTCGGTCCTTTATCGCCATGCCTTGAGGGTCGCCATCCTGCCCGTGGTCTCTTTTCTCGGTCCGCTCGCCGCCCACTTGCTGACCGGCTCCATCGTCGTGGAAACCCTTTTCCACATTCCCGGTGCCGGCGGATTTTTTGTGCATTCGATCCTGAACCGTGACGGTTTCCTGCTCGGCGGGATCGTAATCGTCTATTGTGCGTTGGTGGTGGTTTTCAACATGGTCGTGGACGTACTGTACACGGTGCTCGACCGGAGGATCCGGCTCGATGGCTGACCCGCGGGCGGTGAGCCGCCTTTTGCACAACCCGGTGGCCGTGCTGGCGTCCGCCATCCTTCTTTTTCTCGCGCTGGCGTCTGTCACTGGCCCGTTCTTTTTGCC
>JBGSSC010000750.1:0-6021 GCA_041737265.1 Terrimicrobiaceae bacterium
GTTTGTTCACTTTCAGGATGTTGGTCATAGACCCCATCCAACCCACTTTTCATGAGGTCAAACAGAGGTCCGTTTTCCATCCAAAAGCGGTGCACTTTGAAGTGACCCGAGGTGGTGCACTTTGGGTGATCGGCGACACCATCGTGGACCAACCGCACGGAAAGACGGGCGGGCAAAGGGATCCCATCATCCGGAATGCTCACCTCCACGGCGAGCTGACCCCAATCTTCGGTGCCCCGCAGAATGTCCGAGGTCACCGTCTGGGTAGGATTCCTCGTATCCCAGACCTCCAACCAGGAACCTCCGGAGACTTCCTGGACCTTTGCCCAGACCGAGACTTGGTATTGATGATTTTTTTGGACAACGGGGGCATTTGGACCCTCCGCTTGCCAGAAGACGCGCGCCGCTTCGGGAGTAGAGGTCTTCAGGCAACGCCCCCCCCTGCGGCCTTCGCCGCGGTTCCAGGTCGTGTAGCGCACTTCGCCCATCGGAAGCCAGTATTGGAAGCAGTCATCAACTTCGCCGAGGTCGAATCCAGTCTCGAAATCACAGGTGCGGTCGGGAAGAAAACGCGGGCGGTCATACCAATCGGTTTCGCCCGCAACGTAGGTGTGCCCCACGGCGGCTCTCTGGATTTCAGCCGTCTCTTCCTTTGTGAACTGAGAAACAGCATAGCGGACCCGGTGGCGCAGGTTCAAATCGAAGTGACAAACCCACAAATGAAGATCGTTCATGCACCAGCAGATGCCCCCCCGGAATCCTGATGGCACACTTTCGATCAGTTCGATACACGGATTGCCGCTTGGATCATCCACGAAACCAAGCAGAGGCCCCTCTTGGAATCGCATATTGTATTTATCAGGCGTATTGAGGTGATGCTGGGGCACTTTGCGCCATGTGCCACGGGCGTCCTGATAGACAAATGCCTGCCACTTTTTGACAGTTGCATCCAGCGGGGCGTGATAGCAGTACGAGTTGAGCGGAACAAAATTGGCGAATTCTCCGGGAAAAAGTGCGAGTTGTTGGTGATAGTGCAGCGAATCAATTTCCTTCCATGATGCATACGCAAACCGGTTGACCTGCAGTTCCGATGTCGTGTTAAACCGGTAGCACTCACGACATTCATCGTAGGTCAGCTCGATTTTGGTATGCGAAGTGTAATCCCCGGAGGGAGTGGTCGCATCGAAGCAGATTTCCAATTTCTCCGGACCAACATTCCTTGCCCTAAAAGCACCCAACATTGTGGTGGAACAAAACGGTCCATAGTGCCAGCTCAGGCTCCACCGAAGCAGGGCCTCTCCTCCGGGAGTCAGCCTGACCTCGGACAGCGCAATCTGTTGCTTTCCCATGGGATCGTGGCAAAACCGGGCAATGATCTCCTCACCGTCGTGGATGGCATCGTCCTTCCAGTGAAAGACAGGAATGTGTTGGGTTGTTTTCATCGGGCGTGTCAATATTGCAGCAGCGGTCGGATGGCTCAGCGCTTCTCGTGAGCAGGGTCGAATTGGTCGAGGCCAACCTGCACAAGAAAAATGCGGTCCACGAGCAATCGGTCTTCCTTTTCGCCACCTCCGTACAAGGAGCCTTCAAATTTCATGGAGACATAAACTTTCCAGCGATTACCGGCACCGGGCTCATAAAGGCGTTGACCTACTTCCAGCTTTGACAGCCAGCTTGGAGAAAGCGCGATGACTGAATCTTCGCCGAGTGTAATTTCCCCCAACTCGTGGAGTTGGTACTGCCCCGGCACAATGTCGTCACGGTCAAGAATCAGGCGGGCACGCTTCGAAGCAATGTCTTGGGTGGCCTCAATCTTGTGCGGCAGTGTTGGTTTGTCGACGATCAGGGCAAGCCCGGTTGAAGCATCGGCATCCAATGTGAAATGCGAGTCTTCGTCGGCTCCCCCCGAATGTTTGGGAAGAAAAGCCTGAATCCGCCCAGCCGGAATGTTGCGCAGTGGCTCCGGAAAAGGCTTTATGTGCCGTCCGGCGAGAACAACATTATTCAAATCCTCAATCAAGCCTGTGCGCACCGGACGGCTGTTCCACGTTCGATTCACATCATAGGAAAACCATTCCGGCACGGGTTCCGGCGTGGCCGAGTTTGCCCACCGGATGCGCTCTACCACGGTGTTGTGATCCTTGTAGGAGGTCGGATAGGAGTCCTGCAGGTCAAACCATCTCCACAAGGTGGCAAAATCCAGTTCGCGCCGCGCCAGTCGGACATTAGTTCGTTCGCGCTTTTCTTCCGCGGGCAAAAGTTTCTCCATGTCATCAAAGTATCCCTGCCAGCGGTGCAGATTTGCCGGGGTGATGTAGGGAAAGGTTTGCTCATCCAAATTGCGGGAAGCTATGGTGACTCCCTTTGGCAGGGGATCGAGGGTGACGCGTGCCTTCTCCAGTTCACCGAGGTATTTGCGAAACACGGGAGCGGCTTTTCCATACATGGCATCGGTGAATTCCTCGACCAACTTCTCCGTGTCGCCGGAAACGTTCATGGCCAGCTTCATTATCAGGTAGTTGTGCAGCTCCGACAGGCCGGATCGTTCATTAACTCCAATCAAATCGACAACAATCCCGGAGACGCCGGCTTCGTTCATGAGGCGCATATTGTTAATCGTGCGTTGCAGATTCCCCACTGGCATTCCGTACCCCGAGCCCCAGGGGTTTGGATAAATCCAGGCCCGAAGATTTCCGTCCGCGGTGATTTTTCCCCACTCTTTCAAGTGATTGTATGTTTCCTGAATCCGCTCATCCGGATGCGTCCAGTCACCGAAGTAATTATCTTCCACCGGCGCGAACTCGATGATGAGATTGTCCGGCAACCTTTTGCCCGGGGGAAGTATCGGCGGACGCTGCGTTTGAGCCCTGCGATAGGCAAGCGTTTTTACCCGGACACCGGGGTGCTTTTCGTTCAAGACGCCGCAAAGCTCGATCAGATAATCGATCAATGGGCCGGTCGGACTCCCATAATTTTTTTCCAATGCCATTGACTCCGGGCTGTGACAGAAGCTGCCAGGCACATCCATTGCTCCAATATCAATCGTGATGTCCTCCCCCTCGTGCTTGATCAGCTTCAGCACATTCGCGGTGAACGTTTTCCGCAATTCCGGGTTCCCGAAATTCAACTGCAAATCAGGCACGCGCACCCCGCTGGCATTCATGGAGAAGAATTCCGGGTTTGTTTCAAAGTAGTTTTTCTTTTCCAGCCAATCAAAAGTCTTGGCATATCGGTTGTCCGGGGCCGGCGGCACGAAGGCGAACAGTGTGTGACTGCCCATGCCGCCAAGGGCCTCGACCTCGACATCCTCCGAAACAAAATGCTGAAGATTTTTCACATTCCCTCCGCGGGCAGCGAAGCGCTTCAGGGTTGAAGTGAAGGTCAGATTCGCTCCGTGCAGATAAGGGAAATCCATGCCTTTCTGCAAATGCACCCGCACAGTGTCAAATGATGGCGTTCGATGATGCTCATACGGATCGATAGCCAGCGTTGTTTGCCGGGAGAAAACCGGAGATTCGTAAGCCGAAAACCAACGCCATTCCAGAGCATGCTCAAGAAAGTCCACCACTGCGTAGAGATTTCCATGAAGCCCGGCACCATAAAGGTATACATTTCCACCGCTGAGCTTCGAAACATAGCTCCTCGTTTTCAGGCCGCCGACGGGGTTTCCCCCCAACGCCCGCTTCACCTGCGGACTCACCCCCAAAAAGATTCCAGGTCCACTCTCCGGCTCAAAATCCGTCGATTCAACAACCGGGAACGTTGCTCCTGTCGAAAGCCGGAGATACAGCTCGAGCTGCTCCGCCGCGTAGCGGTCAACGGCAGTCGGCTCCTCTGGCAATACAATCTGATATGCTGTGATATTCCCCTGCGCGAGAACAGAAGGAGCCTCGGGCGCTGCAGATCTGCCGCATCCTCCACCTGAGAAAACCAAGATAAAAAGCCCGCTCCCAACAACCAAACGCATAAAAACCATCCCGGTCAACCAAGGGCTCCCAAGCATCCAGGTTGGATTGGAACCTCTGTTTTTTCTCTCTTCACTCCGAAGGGGTGGTTTCATCTTGCAAGAATCTGCAAGGCGTAACATGTATGTCAAGTTATACCTGTGATCCCTGTCAGCAAAGCCACCCATGAAACCCCGTTCTTCGAAGGTATTCGCGTCATGACGCCGGATGCGCCAACATTGACGGGTGTGGTCCGGGCCATATTGCCGCGGGCACTTCGGTTGCTCGAAAGCTGGGTTCGGGTTAACAGTTTCACAGCCAATCCCGAAGGAGTGAACCGCCTCGCACAATTGACATGTGATGCATTTGCCCCGCTGGGCTTTCATGCTGAGCGGATTCCTTCATCCAATCCCGGATGGGGCGATCACTTGGTGATGTCGAGAGCTGGAACCTCAAAGAAATCGCTCTTGCTGGTGTCACATCTTGATACCGTGTACCCGCCTGAGGAGGAAATCCGAAACGACTTCCACTGGCAGCGGGAGGGCAACCGTCTGTTCGGACCGGGCACAATCGATATCAAGGGAGGCAGTGTTGTCATGTGGATGACGCTCCAGGCTCTGAAAGAACTTCGCCCCGACGTGTTTTGTTCGACAACCTGGAAGCTCCTGTGGAATTCCTCCGAGGAAAATCTCCCGAAAGATTTCGCCGGGATCTGCCGCTCCCGAATTGATTCCGGCACCCTTGCAGCCCTCGTATTCGAAGCCGAAGGGAGGATGGGCTCACGCAGCCTTCTGGTCACCCGCCGCAAGGGCCGATTGCGTTGGAAGATCAAAGTCCAAGGACGTGGTGCGCACGCCGGAAATCAACACCCTCAAGGGGCGAACGCCATCGCGCAGGTATCCCGTCTCGTTGACCAAATCACCGAATTGACTGACGCTTCCCGCGGACTGACATTCAACGTCGGTCTGGTGAGCGGCGGCACCGCAGTCAATCGGGTTCCCCATGAGGCTGTGGCAGAAGGCGAATTTCGAGCGTTCGACACGCAAACGTATCGCCAGGCCAGACTGGCGCTGCTCGCTCTGGCGGGAACTGGCGGAGTGCGCAGCGAGGCCGATGATTTTCCATGCAAAGTGGACGTTGAAATTCTGCACGAAACCGGTCCGTGGATGGAGTCTTCTGATACCGATCGTCTGTTTGGAATCTGGAACTCCACCGCCACGGAATTGGGAATCGAGCTGGGCAGTGAAACCCGGGGCGGACTCAGTGACGGAAATTACTTATGGGATGCACTTCCCACTCTGGACGGTCTGGGACCCTGGGGGGCCAATGCCCACTCATCCGAGCGCAGCGCGGATGGAACCAAAATGCCGGAGTATGCCGAACTCGACTCCTTTGTTCCAAAGGCAATGCTGAACACGTTGGCGATTCTCAAGCTTCTGAACCAATAATCGGCATCCTTCGTCGATTCCCCCTCGTCGAGGATGCATCTGTGCTCGCCGCACATACGGCCCTGGGATCGCTGATTGTGTGGAATCTTCCCGCGGTGCAGGCTGAGTTGAGGGAAGTGGGGATGGATTGGTCGTATTAAAAAACTTAAAAATTACTTGCGACGCCTTGGATCCAGAGTAAATTTTGCTTATTAGAAGATTGTTCTGGGGGGAACAACAGCCCGTCGCAGCATTCGCTGCGGCGGGCTGTATTTTTTCCGAGCCGGAGTGCTAATCCCGTAAACGGCCGAAGGGCCCGCGAATCACGCGAATCCCCGCGAATGGAAAGGACTTCCTTGCTGAAGTGGGTCTGTTTTTTTCAGAGTCAACTTCCTTCGATCCTATTCGCGATTATTGGTGTTCTTCGCGGGCAGATCCGGGTCCGGGTGAGCGATATCCTTGCACTGGGCCTGCCGAGACTCCTCCCGGCGGTGGATGCAAAAACAACGGCGGCGTTTCGGAGAAAACCTCTCAGGCGATTCCGGTCAGCAGCCGGAATGCTTCCCCGTACTTTTCCGCGGTGCGGGATATCACGTCGGCGGGCAGCGGGGGTGCGGGCGGAGTTTTATCCCATGGGAGGGAGGCCAGGT
>JBGSSC010000768.1:0-2909 GCA_041737265.1 Terrimicrobiaceae bacterium
CCGGGATCGCATTTCCGCATGGGCTCGCGCAGCCCGCGCGTGGCACGACTGGCAGGGAGCCAAGTTCGCACGCTTCGGGGACAACATGCGTTTTGTTGCGGTAACCGAGGGAGACAAGGTCTCCGCAGAAACGGCATTCGGGTTTTCCGTCAATGGATACGGCATCGGTGAATTGGCCGATCGCCTGCCGGCTGTCGCCGATTCGGAAATCGATGCGCTCTGTGGCCGTTATCTCGACGAATACGAGGTCGCGGAAAACCTCCTCCCCGGAGCCGGCCGCCATGAATCGCTGCGCGAAGGAGCCCGCATTGAGATCGCTCTTCGGGGGTTCCTTGAGGAGGGAGGGTTCAAAGGCTTCACCACCACCTTCGAGGATCTGCACGGGCTGCGACAGCTTCCGGGATTGGCCGTCCAGCGCCTCATGGCCGAAGGCTATGGGTTCGGCGCTGAGGGGGACTGGAAAACCAGTGCACTCCTGCGCGCAATGAAGGTGATCGGTGAGGGGCAGCCGGGCGGAACCTCGTTCATGGAGGATTACACTTACCACCTGAATCCGGGGGGGCATCTCGTCCTCGGCTCGCACATGCTGGAAGTCTGCGAGTCCATCGCGGCCTCCAAACCCCGCCTGGAAATCCACCCGCTCGGCATCGGCGGCAAAGAAGATCCCGTTCGCCTCGTCTTCGATGCCCCCGCAGGCGCTGCCATCAATGCCACCCTTGTTGATCTTGGAAACCGGTTCCGATTCCTCGTGCACGAAGTGGATGCCATCACTCCGCCCGAGCCCCTGCCGAAGCTTCCAGTCGCGCGTGCCGTCTGGAAAAGCCGTCCGGATTTCAAAACCGGGTGCGCTGCATGGATCACAGCGGGCGGTGCCCATCACACCGGCTTCAGCTATTCCGTGACCACCGAACACATGGAAGACTTTGCCCGGATCTCCGGTACGGAACTCGTCGTCATCGACGCGGAGACGAAGCTCAGGGCATTCCGCCGGGACCTCGAACTCGGCGAAATTTACCACCACCTTGCGCACGGCTTCGGCCGGCCCTGAGCCAATGAAATACCGCTCACTCCAGGAGGAATGCTGGGAAGTCAATCTGCAACTCCCCAAGCTGGGGCTGGTTGATCTCACCTTCGGAAATGTCAGTGTGGCGGATCCGGAGGCCGGCGTCTTCGCCATCAAGCCAAGCGGGGTGGACTATGCCTCTCTCCGGCCTGCAGACATTGTCGTCATGGACTACGACGGAAGCACGGTTGAGGGCACGATGCGCCCGTCTTCCGATACTCCGACACACCGGCGTCTGCTTCAGGCCTTCACCGGCATGCGCGCCGTGGTGCACACCCATTCCCGCAATGCCGTCGCCTTTGCCCAGGCCGAGACGCCCATCCCCTGCCTTGGCACAACGCACTCGGACTACTTCCGCGGCAGCGTACCGGTAACCCGCCACCTCACACCGGACGAAATCGCCGGTGAATACGAGTGGGAAACGGGCAATGTGATCGTTGAGCGCTTCAAAGAAATCGCCCCCGATGAAGTCCCCGCCGTGCTCGTGGCCGGGCACGGGCCATTCACCTGGGGCCGCTCGGGCCCCAAGGCGGTCGAAACTGCCCACGCTCTGGAAATCATCGCCTCGATGGCATGGAAAACCCTCCAGATCCGCCCCGAAACCCCTCCGCTTTCCACCGGCCTCACCGACAAACATTTCCTGCGCAAACACGGCTCCTCAGCCTACTACGGGCAAACCTGATCCGGCGGCAAAGGCGGCAGTTTCTCACCGGGTCTCCCTGCCAACACCCCCACCCTTGGCACCGGCTCCCGCCGGATTAGTCCCTTACCGATCAAATCCTGCGCAAAAAGCGCAAGATTTCCGGAAACAATGCAGTGCCTCACGCAAAGGAGGGGAAGGAAGCAAAGGGATACAGAGGATACAATTATGGAGCTGATGCCCCTATGCATCCATGGAGACCGTGGCCCGGTCTTTGTTCTGCCTCATTTTGCGCAGCAAAATTTTACTAATCCGGCGGCAAAGGCGGCAGTTTCTTACCGGGTCGTCTTGCCCATAAGCCCGCCCTTGGCACCGGCTCCCGCCGGATTAGGGTTCAATAACCGTGAGATCGGAGAAATAGTCACGATAGTAGCCGCGGTCACGGGCCAACAGTCGGCCTGCGTGAAACTGTGCGTGCGCTCCAATGAGAAAGTCCGGGAACACCCGGGTTTTCTTCGGTGTTCGCAAAAGGTATCGGCGATACATGTCGCCAGCGTTGCGGGCAGATTCGATTGTTGAAGGCAAAAAAAGAATCTCCCAGTCCTTAAGAAAACGCTCCAGCTCCGCAGGTTCCAATGCCGGGGCAATTTCCGCCAGAACACACTCGCCAATCACAAGAGGGCCTTTCAGGAGCGCGGATTTCAAAGCTCCCTCCGAGGCGTCGGCCCATGTCGGATCTGCGGTGAGCACGTCAAGAACCACACTGGTATCCAACGCCGTCTTCATTCTCCGTCACGAATGAGATCGATATACTCGCCAACAGACTTCCCCACAGGCAATCGCCCCCTCCCTCTCCATGCGGAAATGGGATTTTCAGCAAGAACCTTCCGCACGATGATGCACCCTTTGTCTTCTTCAAAATGCAGAACAGACCCCGGAATCAACCCCATCCCATCACGGATCACCTTGGGAATTGTGACTTGGCCTTTCTCAGAAAGCGTCGCATTCATACCAATAACGTAGGATTTCCTACCCATATGTCAAACCATGATTACACGAGAGTGCAGCCGCCCTGGGCGGCGTTCGGGGTTCTTTGTTCTTGGTTGACGTCGCCCGTTAATCCGTTGCAGCAGGTTTCCGCTTTTCAGGTTTCGCCTTTTCCGCTTTCCTCCTCCCGTGCATCCCGGCTACTTCCCCGTTCTCCTC
>JBGSSC010000769.1:0-4033 GCA_041737265.1 Terrimicrobiaceae bacterium
GCCTTGAGCCCGTCGAAACGGCGGAACCCTCCACCGAAGGTCCTAGCCGGAAGAGGACGCATCTGAGGACCCGAGCAAAGCTGAGAGACTCAAGGCCCCGGGCTTGGCGGGAGGGCTTGTCAGCAAGGCGCTCAGATGCCCAGCTCGCTCACCGGTCGGGGAGAAAGTTTCCAGGTGGGATCGTCGGGGTGGTTCGCCACAGCTCCCGATGGCACCGGCAGCGGCTTTCCATGGAGAAGGGGATCATCGGAACGTTCCATCCACGAGTTGAGTCGATTACCGAGTTCCTTTCGGACGCCTTGCAGAGTCGGGTCGTTGATCCGGTTGTCCATCTCGTCGGGATCAAAAAACAAATCGAACAGCGCCTCCTGGTCGGCCCGCAGGTCCGACCAGCCGTTTGCCTTCAGCCAGGAATCGGTGAGACCGGGATCGGAGTTTGGCCACACCGGCTCCTCCCGGTTGATGTATCGGCGGATATATTTGTAGCGCTGAGTGCGAACAGAACGGGCCGGTTCGTAGGCGGCGTGGAAATTCATCTCGCCAAAAAGGACATCGTGAACTTGCTGGTTGTTGCCGTGCAGATTTTGCAGGGGCCGCCCCTCCAGCCATGGTGGCAGGGGCCGGTTCGCGGCAGTGCAGGCCGTGGGATAGAGGTCCAGCAGGCTGACCATCCGGTCTTCCACCAACCCTCCCTGGAAACCGCCGGGCCCGCGCGCGATGAGAAACACCCCCAATCCCCGGTCGGTTAGGCTGCACATGTTGCGCGGAAACTGCAACCCGTGGTCGGCAAAGACAAAGACCAAGGTGCGCTCTGCCAAGCCCGAAGAATCCAACGCATCAAGGACAATGCCAATGTGTTCGTCCATCCGTCGGACCATCGCGATGTAAGCGGCCATGTCAGCGCGGATTTCTGGAACATCCGGCAAAGGCCGCGGAGGCAGCACATAGCGGGCATCCTCTGCGGGGTGATGCTCGGGATCTGGCTGCGGATAATTCCGGTGCGCCTCATGAAGCCCGACCGAAAGAAAAAACGGGCGCTCCGGCCGGGACCCTAAATAAGCCGCCGCCGCCTCGGGCACCTCGCGGGTTTCGGTGACATTTGCCGTGACCGGAATCCGGTCATACAGAGTGGATTCGATTCCATGCCCGGTGTGTTCGATTCCACAGAGCACCGATTCATAGCCGTGTTGAGAAAACCAGCGGGCGATATGCCAATCGGCTTTCAACAAAGGAAATCCCCGATGACCAAGACCGATCATCCCATTGCGCAGCGGGCGGGTGCCAGTGAGAAAGCCCGCCCTGCTGGGTGAACACGTCGGTGAAGCACAGAAGGCCTGACGGTAGAGGATTCCCTCCCTGGCCAGAGCCGAAAGCCGGGGCGTCGGCACCGCATGCCCGTGCGGCTCAATGTAGCGTCCGGTGTTATGAACGTGGAGGAAAAGGATGTTGGTCATTCTGGGTGGGGAATTGGGTTAGTTGATTATTTCAAATGGTTGATTCTTTCAATGCGAGGCACCAACAAGCCCTCGCGGCCGCACTCTAATTCTGCAAGATGGAGACATCGACTGGAAAGCATTGCCCAACGTTCTGGACGCCCTGGTGCGGGGGGGCCGTTGACTCCTGCCCAATGCGGCGGACACCCTTTTGACTGTTTGAGCGACGCCGAAATTGAGGATGACCGCCCGATTCCGTAATAAGTGGATGCGGTACGGGGAACGTTGCCACTGCGCCCGGATCCGTCTGCGCAGGGCAAAAGTTGCAAGCCCGAGGCTGCTCAAGTGAACGCCGGATGGCTCGGGAATACGCAGTTCCCAGAGACCCATGTCGCACGGGGGCGCAAGTGGGAATCCCACAGAACCAAATCCGCATGGGCCCCCGGCTCGATGCGGCCGAGATCCTGTCTTCTTAGCAGCTGTGCGGGATTTCTAGTCCCCATGGACCATAGGTGCTCGGGTGGCAGCTGGATCCAGCGCATCAGATTGCGAATTCCCTCGTCCATCGTGAGCGCACTACCCGCGAGATTTCCATGGTTTGGATGGTTCTCATCGGCAATGCGGGCTCCATCTCCGGAGCGGATCTGCACCGAATAGCCGCTAGTTGTGGGATAAATACCATCCGGAAGTCCCGCACCAATATTGCTGTCCGTCACCAGTATGACTCCCCGGCTCCCCTTTGCTGCAAGGGCACATCGGATTGCCATTGGATGCACATGCACTCCATCCGCAACAAAATCCACCGAGCAACGAGGATCGGCAAGGATCGTTTCCACCGCACCACACGGACGAACTCCAGGATCGGATTCCGCGGGAATCGGAAATACATCGTAAAAGTGGGTCGCATGGACCGCTCCTGCATCGATGGCACGGGTAGTCTGTTCCACACTTGCCCGGGTGTGGGTGAGGAATGGAACGACTCCATATTCGACGAGGCGTTCTATCACGGAGATAATGTTTGGGGTGTCGGGACTTACGGACATGGCAGCCACCCGTCGCCGACAGGCATTCATAAGGTCCTCCAATAGATGCAAATCGCCGGGGATGCAGGAGCAACCCGCACCTGGCAGAGCAAGGAACGGCCCCTCGAGATGAAACCCTGGAAATCTCGTGCCGGTCACAGTGAGCATCGCATCAGCCAACCCGGTCAGAAGGTTTAGAGACTTTTTCTCCATCAACCTGGCAATCGTCGGAAGGACGCAGGTGGTGCCAAAGGAAGGTAAAAGTTCTGCCGCAATTGCATAGTCCTCAGGAGAGCGCTCGTAGTGCGAATTCCCAACCCCGTGCGTATGGAGATCGATAAGGCCCGGTGTGAGCAAGTCTCCCCCGGCGTCCAAAGACTCCACCCCCGGTGGGGCACATTCATTCCTTGCACCGATGCGACCGTTCGAGATCAAAACACTCCCGTGTTCCATCGATACCCCCGGATTAACCACAAGGGCATTGTAAATGTAGAGAGGCGTATTCATCACAAAGTCAGCATGGAGCCAAGCAGGAAGCAATCACTGCTTTTTGACCTGAATCCCCAAACCTGAGATTCATTATGAGGGGAATGCCTGTTCAAGAGGAGTGAAAAAACTCGGTTTCCCTCAGCATAGAAATCCGTTTGCCTCCCGGCGGCACTGTGGAAATGCCAATGGAAGGTTGCGGGTGCAAGCTTGGCCGTTGCCTGCGCATCCGTTGCAGGTGCGCTGGTGTTGGTCTGAGGCAGTGCCTCGCCAGCGTTGTCAATGCCGACTCATGCCGTTAATCTGTAATTATGAGCACATTCGAAACTTCAGGGGCAAGACCCCTCCAGTGTGCTGCGGCCATGGCAGCGATGATGGGAGCACACGGGGGAATCGCTGCCCCGATGACTGTGGTGGCATTCGGCGATTCAACCACTGCAAAACGCGCTGAAGTTGTCGTCTATGCGGATCAGATTTCGGACCGGATCGGCCCCGAGAGTATTAGCATTCTCAACAAGGGAGTAGGTGGCCAAACCACGCAAGCGGCGATGGGAAGGTTCCAGACAGATGTTAGGGACCAGCGACCGGATGTTGTGATCATACAGTTCGGAATTAATGATTCGGCCGTGGACGTCTGGGACGAACCACCCAAGGCATCTCCCCGCGTTTCGTTGGCCGACTACGAGAGCAATATCCGCCATTTTGTTCGGGAGTCAAAAGCCGCGGGTGCCGAGGTAATTTTGATGACTCCGAATCAGCTGCGCTGGTCAAAACGAACGTTGGAACTCTACGGGAAACCGCCTTACAACCGGGATGATCCGCGTGGTTTCAATCTCCTTCTGACGCAATACTGCGGAGTCATCCGGGAAATTGCCAATGACGAAAACGTCCGAATCGTGGATATCTTTGACGCCTATGACGATCCGCAGAAGACCGGCGGAATATCCGTGGAGGACCTCCTTCCCGACGGCATGCACCCAAACACGGAAGGCCACCGTCTGGTCACAGACGGCCTTGAGCCCCTGCTTCGAGATATCCTCGCCAAACGCAAAATACCTGCCGGCACTTGACCCGCCGTTTGAGGAAAGCATT
>JBGSSC010000779.1:0-5093 GCA_041737265.1 Terrimicrobiaceae bacterium
CTTTACCGGGCTGAAGAAGCTCGCGGCGACCGCGCCATAGGAAGCGGATCCACCAAGAAGGTCTTTCCGCTCATCCTGCGGAGTTTTAATATCATCAAGAGCGATTGAGCCAACAACTAGGACGGACATAAGCCGGACACACTGAGGACTGAGGCCGTATCCCGGCCAGCAAAAAATCCGTCAATCAGGCGTTGTGGCGGAGCAAAGCAATCTCGCGCATCACCCGGTCGCTGAGTTCCTGGTAGTGATCCCGCCCCGAGTCGCGCAGGTCCTCGTCGGTGAACCGGATTGGCTCGCCGATGGATACCGTGATTGGAAGGAAGCGGGGGAGAATCGCATCGCGCGAAAAAGCCTCGAAGCTGCCGAAGATTCGCATGGGGAGCACTGTCGCGCCCGTCTTTGCGATCACAAAGCCCAGGCCGCCGCGGGCCGGACCAAGGTTGCCATCGCGGCTGCGGGTGCCCTCGGGAAACAAAACGACTCCATTGCCTTCGCGGATCTTCCGAATGACCTCCCGCAGGGCGGACATGTCGTTGCCGTCGCGTTCAACCGGGATCACATTCATTGCCGGAAAAAGAGGTCCAAAGAAAGGCCACTTGAGGAGGTTCTTGCGGGCCAGATAGTAAACCGCCCGCCGTGAGCAAATGCCGGCCAGAGGGGGATCGAAATAGCTGGCGTGATTCACCGCAAGGATCAGCGGACCGCTTTCAATCATCCGCTCAGGGTGCACGACGCGCATGGAGAAGGCGAACCGCGCGAGCAACTTCGCGAGGTTGTAGAAGATGTTATAAATGACGTTCATCGCGCTTCCGCAACCATGCCCAGCTCGGCCACGCGGGCCAGGACCCGCTCAATAACCTGCCCGACCGTCAAATGGGTGCTGTCGATCACCATGGCGTCTGGCGCCGCAAAGAGTGGTGCCACAGCCCGCTGGGAGTCCAGCCGGTCACGCTCTGCAATGCGGTCGGTCTCCCCATCGGCGGAGCGGCGCCGGGCCCGCTCCTCGAGCGAGGCATCCACATAAAATTTGCAGGGGGTTTCCGGAAAAACGCATGTTCCGATGTCTCTTCCCTCAACAACGCAGTCCCGCAAAGAAGCCAGTCGCCGAAGCTCGCGGCCGACGATCTCCCGTGCTTCGGGAATTTGAGAAACCCGCGATACGCTGGCATTGACCGCTGCTTCGCGCAGATGCCCGGAGGGATCCACCCCGTCCACAAGCAGATAGGCATCATTGCCGCGGAATTCCGAAGTCACCCCGGCCAACTGCAAACGGGCAACAGCCTCTTCCGGCGAAGAGCTCGCACCCTGGAGAACCCACCATGTGAGTGCCCGATAAAAGGCCCCGGAGTTGATCCAGCAAAACCCCAATTGTTGCGCGAGCTCGCGGGCCACGGTGCTCTTGCCCGAGGCTGCCGGTCCGTCGATGGCGATGACGCGCGGACCGCTCACGGTTTGCCGCCGGGTGCTCCCGGCATCTTCAAGAAACGCACGCTCCTGCCGAAGTAACCGCCTTTTTGGAAAAGGCTGAGGGTTTTCTCGAAGCCCGGGTAGGACGTGTCGACGCATCCGGCATCGGTAATCGTGGTGGTCTTCCTGGCGAACAAGCCCGCGACAGCAAAGGCCATCGCGATGCGATGGTCTCCGAAACTCGGCAGCGTGGCACCCTGGAGAGGAGCCCCGCCCCGGATGGTCATCCCGTCGGGGGCCTCTTCAACCTCGACTCCCATGGCGCGCAGGTTGGCAGCAAGCGCCGCAATGCGGTCGGTTTCTTTCACGCGCAACTCCTTCGCGTTGCGGATGACGGTCTCGCCTGAAGCAAGGGCCGCCGCGACGGCAATAATGGGAATCTCGTCGATCACATTGGCAATCTCGGCTCCGGAAATTGTCGTTCCGTGCAATTCGGATCCGCGCACTTCAATTGCGCCGGAGGGCTCGCCCTCCCCGACCAGTTCGACCACTTCCCGCACGCGGGCTCCCATGCGCACCAAAACACCCAAGATCCCGCTTCGCGTCGGGTTGAGGCCGACATTCTTGACGAGAACGCGGGAACCTGGCCTGGCCGCCGCCGCCACGAGCCAGAATGCCGCACTTGAGATATCCCCCGGCACCGCAAAATCCCGCGATTCGGGAGTCTGATGCCCGGTGAGCGTAATCCGGCACCCCGGGTCTGTGCCGGGGTTGGCTTCACTTCGCAAAGTGACAAGGTAATACTCGAGCATCCTCTCGGTGTGGTCCCGGCTTGCGGCAGGCTCGATCACAGTGGTGGGTCCATCCGCGAAAAGTCCCGCGAGAAGAATTGCGCTTTTGACCTGCGCGCTGGCAACCGGGGTCGCATAGGTGATCCCGTGAAGCTTTCCTCCACAGATCTCCAAAGGAGGCGTGCCTTCACTGCCCTGGGCCGAAAGGCTGCCTCCCATTTTTTCGAGGGGTTCGATCACCCTGCGCATCGGGCGTTTTGATAGAGAGGCGTCGCCCACCATCCGGGTGGAAAAACTCTGGGCGGCGAGAATTCCCGACATGAGCCGCATCGTGGTGCCGGAATTGCCGCAATCCAGATCACCGTCGGGACGGGCAAAGCGACCGCGGCATCCATGCACGATCAAAGACGTCTCCCCCGTGCGCTCGGTTTGCACGCCAAGCTGCCCGATCAACCGCAGGGTGCTCAAACAATCCTCCCCTTCAAGGAAGTTGGATATCCCGCAGGGTCCGTTCGACAGTGCAGAAAGCATCATCGCGCGGTGGGAGATGCTCTTGTCGCCGGGCACTGTGATTTCAGCGTCCAGCTTGGCCCCCTGGCGGACCTTGATCGTTCGGGTGCTCATCCGAGTTTCTCCCTTGCCTCGCGCGCCTTGGCTAAAAACGCTTCAAGCGGCGCTCCCCCCGCACGAATCAGGACTTCCAGCTCGGAAAGGGAAGTCTTGAACTCATTAATGGCTGCCAGCAACTCGACATGGTTGGCGGAAAAAATCCCGCTCCACATGTCGGCCGGGCCGGCAGCGACCCGGGTCGTATCCCGTAAGCCGGTGCCACAAACTTTCAAAGCCTCCGGCACTTGCTGCGAAATGGCATGGGCCAGAACGGAAGCCACCGCGTGGGGAAGGTGACTGGCACGCGCCACCAGGCGATCGTGCTCCAGAGGATCGAGATCAAGGGTCCGGCATCCCACGGTCTTCCAGAAAGCCTGCACCCTCGCATGCACCGTGCCACCCTTCTGCGAGGGAAGAGGAGTCAGAATACACGTTGCCCCCTCATAGAGGTCCTCCCTCGCCGCAGTGATCCCCGATTGCTCAGAGCCGGCCATGGGATGTGCACCAACGTAACGGTCGCCCAGAATCTCATTAAGCAACGGACAAATCTCCCCTTTCACACTTCCCGCGTCGGTCACGATGCAGTCCGGAGCAAGCCCCGGCAGCATCTGCCGGGCAAGCGCGCACATGGCATTAACCGGGACACAGAGCACAACGAGTTCGGTGCCACGCACCGCTTCCACGGGATCCGAGGTCACTGCGGGAAAATGTTCCTTGGCCCGACCGGCAGACTCCGCGCGCGACCAGAGCCGGACATGCGTGTCCGGCACCTTTTTTCCAAGAGCCAGAGCCAGTGATCCCCCGATCAGGCCGGGGCCGAAAATCGCAACAGCTCTCAGGGCACCAAGAAAATCTTACTGGTGTATGGGCACTTCACCTCGGTGGCGGGAGGAAACCCGCGCACATCAACGTAGCCGGCATAAGGGGCGTGCGGGCTGGTCACGAAACCCGGCTTGCCGGGAACCGGTGTGGCATAAGGGAGATCCCGGGTGGTGAGTGTCGCGGCCTGAGGCGTCGGCATCGGTGGGGGCACATCGGTCACCGTCTCAGGAGTGGCGGTCGGGGAAGGTGTCGGAGCCGGCGTGGCATCAGCGAACTGAGTCTGGGTGGTATTACCCTGAAAACCATACCTGTTGCGGTTGGCAGAAGAACCCCGCTCGTTGTCCGTGCTTTCACAAGCCGCCAGTGCGGCAAGGGCGGCGGCAGCCGCTGGAATCCAGATCGTATGTTTCATAAAGATTTATCCCCTCCAACAACGCACCATCCGCCCTCAAGTTGCAATCGAAATCTGCGCTTCTCCAAATTTCCCTTGCAGCTTGTCGGGCACACGGGCTGCCATCCTCTGATGACTTGAAGGAAAATCCGGCCTTTCACAAGTCCGACAGCCTGCCAGGAATCCCAGTTGCACCCGAAGGGCGCTTTGCTCATGATGTGACCGATGACAGACGAAATCTCGCGCCTTCTGACGCTGCAGGACAGGGACCAAAGAATCCGGGCTTTCAAAGCCGAGTTGGCGCAGATCCCAACGGAGCGCAAAGCAAGGGAGAAGCAACTCGCCGACAGTGCGGCGCGGTTGGATGCCGCCAAGACCCGGCTGCGGGAGATCGAGGTCGAAAAGAACAACCTTGAAGTCGAGATCGGCGCCAAACGGTCGGCCATCGACCGCTACAAAGGCCAGCAACTTCAAACCCGCAAGAACGAGGAATACTCGGCTCTCCAGCATGAGATTGAGGCCTCCGGGCGTGCAATTTCGGCACTGGAGGATTCAGAAATCGTCCTCATGGAGGAGGCAGAAAAGCTGGCCCCGCAAATCACTGTCGCGGAAGCCGAGCATGCGGTCGAACGCCAGCGCATCGAGAAAGCCATCGAAGCGCTCGCCGCAAAAATTCCAAACATTGAAGCCCGTCTCGCGGAATTGGAGGCGGCCCGCACGCAGGCCTGCGAAGGCCTCGACGAGGACTTGCTCGAGCGCTATGACCGCCTTTTTTCCAGCAAAGCGGGGGCCGCGCTGGTGCCATTGGAACACGACGTTTGCACCGGTTGCCACATGCGCGTCACCCACCAGGCCGCCCTGGAGGTCCGGGCGGCAAAGAGCATCGTGCATTGCCCGAACTGCGGACGCATGCTCCACTTACCCCCCTAATCCGGCCGGAGCCGGTGCCAAGGGCGGGCTTGTGGGCAAGGGGACCCGGTGAGAAAGGAGTTCCTTAGCCGCCGGATTAGAAAATTTTGCTGCGCAAAATTAGCGAGGCGGAGCCTCGCCCTCGGAGGGCTCTGGCAGGGCCG
>JBGSSC010000048.1:0-2842 GCA_041737265.1 Terrimicrobiaceae bacterium
AATTCATTCCGCAGGGTAGCCGCTCGGCTCGACCCTAGCTTTGAAAAAATTCGACTTCCTCAAAAAAGAAGGTTGCCAGCCGCCGCAGGAGTAGTATTCTCTACGGTTCTTCATTATGCCAAAGCCAATTGCCCGCAGCAAGACCCGCAAGTCGGTCGCCAAACGTTTCCGAGTCACCGCAAAGGGGAAACTCGTCCGCGCCAAAGCTGGCCGCCGTCACTTGTTGTCCACAAAAAATGCGGGCAGCAAGCGCAAGCTCGCGAAATCGGCTCTGGTCCATGAATCCGATGTGCCACGTCTGAAGGCTTGCCTGCCTTTTCACTGAGCATCGATTGATCCGCTCGACTGGCCGCGCGCAAGGCGCGGCATAAACCGGGGTCGGTGAGTCGGCGGATCCCCACAAAACAAACAACCGCCCCGAAGGAGAGTCCGAGGTCAAAAACCCCGGACGTTTGACATATGCCAAGAGCTACCAATGCGCCGGCCAGCCGCGCGCGCCGCAAACGTGTGATCGACGCCTCGAAAGGTTTCCGGGGACGCCGCTCGAAATTGTTCCGTTACGCCAAGGACGCCCAGATGAAGGCGAAAACCTGGGCAACCCGTGACCGCAAGACGCGCAAACGCAACTTCCGTGCCCTCTGGGTGACCCGCCTCAGCGCCGCTGCCCGTGCGGAAGGACTCACCTACAGCCGCTTCATCGAGGGACTCAAAGCCGCAAATATTTCGCTCGACCGCAAGATCCTCTCGGATCTCGCGATCACGGATGAGGCCGCTTTCAAGAAAGTCTTCGAACTGGCGAAAGCCGCGTTGGAGAAAAAGGCCGCCTGAGGCCCGCGCGTTGACGCAGGAGTCGCGTTTGCTCACCGCATTTCGAATTTGAAAATCCAGCTCACTCTGCCCGTTGCCCTCGGCCTCTGCGCGGCGGCATTTTCCGGCTGCACGAATTCGGAAGGCCGCATCCGTCCGCCGGACCCGCTGGGCCGCGCGATCTTCGATGCCCTGGACCCCGGTCCGCGCAATGCCGACCGGCAATACGTTCAGGATCCCTACACCGTGGATTATAACCAGCGACCCGGGCCGGATTACGTCTGGGTGGATGGTGGCTATGCGACGGATGCCAATGGCCGCAGCGTTTGGGTCCCTGCGCACTGGGCACAGGCCCGGGTGCGTTGAGTGGCGGAC
Source organism: Terrimicrobiaceae bacterium (assembly GCA_041737265.1). Lineage (GTDB taxonomy): Bacteria > Verrucomicrobiota > Verrucomicrobiia > Chthoniobacterales > Terrimicrobiaceae > JBGSSC01. Next base: position 1,183 of record JBGSSC010000048.1, read on the forward strand.
ATGACCGAACCGCTCATCGCCGATCTCAAGCAACGGGCTGCAGCCGAAATTGCGGCCGCGCCGGACTCGACCGCGCTCGAGGAAGTCCGCGTTCGTTTGCTTGGCAAGCAGGGTGAGATCACGCGTCTCGGGGAGGCGATGCGCGACGTGCCCAAGGAGCAGCGCCCTGCCATGGGCAAGTTGCTTAATGAACTCCGCATGGCCGCCACGGAGGCCCTTGAGTCGCGCACGGCCGCCATGCAGGCAGAGAAGGACCTTGCCGGTTTGCGCGGCATGGATACCTCGCTGCCGGGCAGCAGGAACGTCCGGGGCTCGATCCACCCGCTCACGATTCTCATGGACCGGGCCGTCGGCATTTTCCGGCGGATGGGATTTGCCCTCGCCGAGGGTCCCGACATCGAAACCGAGTGGCATTGTTTCGACGCGCTGAACACGCCGGCCGACCACCCCGCGCGCAACGATCAGGATACTTTCTACCTCCCCGATGGACGCCTTCTGCGATCGCATACTTCAACGGTTCAGATCCGGGTGATGGAATCAACCCCGCCTCCGCTGCGGATCATTGCTCCCGGAGCCTCATACCGCCGCGACGAAGTGGATGCCACACACCTTGCGCAGTTCACCCAGATGGAAGGCCTGGCCGTCGGGCCGGGCATCGGACTCGCCGACCTCAAGGGGACCCTCGAATTCTTCTTCCGCGAACTTTTCGGAGAGGGCACCGAAACCCGCTTCCGTCCACACTTTTTTCCTTTTACCGAGCCGAGCTACGAAATTGACATCCGTGCAGAGGCCCTGGGCGGACGCTGGATGGAGCTCGCCGGCTGCGGAGTCGTGGACCCTGCGGTCTTCGAGGCCGTTAATTCGCGCCGGGGCGACAACGCCTACGATCCTGCCGTTGTCGGAGGATTTGCATTCGGGTTCGGGCTCGACCGCCTTGCGATGAACCTCGCCCGCATTCCCGACATACGGATGCTTGTCGAAAACGATCTGCGCTTCCTGAAGCAATTCTAAGATGAAAGTTTCGCTCTCCTGGTTGTCGGATTTTGTGACCCTTCCCGCCTCCCGCGCGGAGCTCGAGGACCTGTTCACCCGCGCCGGGCTCACGGTCGAGGCCATCGAGGAACGAGGAGCCGCCTTTCCGAATGTGGTCGTCGGCCGGATTCTCGAATCTTCTCCTCACCCGAATGCCGACCGCCTCAGTGTCTGCCGGGTGGAGGACGGGACAGCCCAACCCCGCCAGATCGTCTGTGGCGCAAAAAACTACAAGGTGGGGGACAAGGTTCCCCTCGCTCTGCCGGGTGCGGTGCTGCCCGGCGATTTCAAGATCAAGACCGGCAAGCTCCGCGGCGTCGAGAGTGAGGGAATGATGTGCAGCGCAAAGGAACTGCGGCTTGCCGAGGATGCGCAGGGTTTGCTCATCCTGCCACCGGATGCCCCCGTTGGCGCGCCGATCTCGGAAGTCTTTCCGGCAGATACCGTTTTGGATCTCGAAGTTACTCCGAACCGTCCGGACTGGCTCGGTCACCTTGGCGTTGCGCGGGAAATCTCCGCGCTTAGCGGGTCCCCTTTTCTGAGTCCTGAAATCCCTGTCGGCCCGCACGGCCCGGGCGATGGGGTCCGCGTCGAAGCTCCCGATGCCTGCCCGTTTTACTCCGTGCGC
>JBGSSC010000051.1:0-2330 GCA_041737265.1 Terrimicrobiaceae bacterium
ATGTTCGTGATCCCAATGAGCTCTCCACTCAGATCAAGGAGCGGCCCCCCCGAGTTGCCCCGGTTGATGGCCGCATCGGTTTGAAAAAACTCGTTGGCAGCCTCACTCATTGCACGGCGACCTTTTCCGCTGATGATGCCCTGGGTCACCGTTTCCTGAAGGCCCAGCGGGTTTCCCACGGCGAACACCCCCTGCCCGATACGCACCGCGTCGGAATCGCCCCAGCGAGCCGGCTGGAGACCGTCCGCATCCACCTGCAGGATCGCAATATCCGACCTCCGGTCGCCGCCGACAAACCTGGCTTGAAACATGCGTCCATCCTTGAGATGCACACGAATGGCTCCGGCTCCTTCAATGACGTGAAAATTTGTCACAACGTGTCCGTCGGTCGAAATGATGACTCCGGAGCCCAGTTGGGGGGGGGTCTTCCCGGGCTGGCCTCCCAGCATGAACTTGAGCATCCGCAGACGGGGATCGACCTCATCGGCGGGGATTGCATCGATGCTAACGACCGACGGCAGCACCGAGGCGACGAGATTGGTGAATTCACGATCACGGGAGGCGAGGGTGCTGACCTCCGGCAGCTTGCCAACGGGTTGTGCCTCCGTCGTGTCAACGGGTTGCCGGTCTCTGAGCAGAAAAATCCCCGCAAGGATGGCCAGTAGAAACAGGACGAAAAAAGCGAACCGCAGGAGGCTCTTCATATCGGGGTGGGCGCCGTGTGAAGGTTTACTTTTTGCTCAGCCGCCAGAAGAGGAAGAACCCGAGGCTGAGGAAGAGAACGTTGGGGATCCAGATGAGCAGCGTGGGGTGGGCCGCGGGATTGCCACGGAATGTGTCGGCCATGATGATGAAGAAGAAATAGGAGAACGCGACCATGAGGCTGATGGCGAAGCCGACCGAGGTTTCTTTGCGGTGGGCGGTGATGCCCAGGGGGATCGCGATGAGGGCGAATGCCATGCAGGCGAGAGCGGTCGAGAAGCGTTTGTTGAGTTCGACATTTGCTTCGGTCAACTTGCCGCCGGCACCGGTGGCGATGAACGCACGGAGTTCTCCGAGCGTGTATGAACTCAGGCGCCGTCCGCTCAGGTATTCGCTGTAGAACTCGTCAAGGGAGATCGGGAAGACCCCTTCATCCACCTCGATGCCCTGCCTCACTTTCGCGAGGTCGCGGGGCTCGTCTTCGTCGCGCTGTTCGAACCGTGCATTGTAAAGCTTCATGAGGAGCCGCGTGTTCTTGGGATCCGGGGAGAGTGTTCCCGATTTCGCATGCACAACCTTGACTGGGAGGTTGGAGGAATCGATTTCGAAGACGATGATATTCCTCAGGTTTTCCCCGTCCTTTGCGCCTACGTAAACGCGCCGGTCGGGAAATTGGTCAACGACCTCATCCGCTGAGAAGAGCTTGATCGGGTTGCTCGTGGCGATACGGAAAATGGCCTGGGTCATTTCCTGCTCGGCACGCGGGGCCACTTCGATGTTGATCCAGAAACATATGCCGGTGAGGGCAATAGCCAGGATGAAAACCGGAATACAAACCCGCAGAATGCTCACTCCGTTGGCCCGCAGTGCGATCAGTTCGTTGTCCGCCGACATGCGGCCGAAAAACAGGAGAATCGCCGTCAGAAATCCCCAGGGGATTGTAAAAGTGAGTGAAAATGGCAGCACGAACGCCATGAACGCGAGCACGGTTTCAAGCGGCACATCGTGATTGATGATAAGGTCGAGGAGTTCCTTGAAGAGGTTGCCCACAACGAGGACCAGGCTCAGCACGATCACCCCGAAGAGCGCCGTGGTGAAGACTCCCAGACCGACATATCGGTCGATGATCTTCATTCAGAAAATGGGACGTTGCGGCGTGGCATGACCAAAGAAAATGTGCTGGTTCGGGTTGAGGTCAAGTGTTTCCGGCTATTCGCTGGCTTCGGGACGCAAAGATGCAAGGAACCTCCGCATTTCGGCGGCTGTTCCGGAAATTACGACGAGGAAGGCGGTGCCGCCGCTTTCCTGGATGGCGAGTGCGCTTTTTCCCGCGGTTGTGATGCGCCAGGTGTTTTCCGGCAGAATGTTGATGCCGAACGGTTCGCCCGGGAAGGACATCAAGTGGAGCTTCTGATCTCCTTTGAGTGCGGCCACCTGGGCGATGGTCTCCCCCTGTTCCTGAAACGTGCGGACTCCGACAGCCTCCAATGCGGCAAATCCGGATGGAACGTCGAAGCGGTCGTAGCCGTGCAAGGCAAACCAGTCGGGAACATCCTGTAATGAAACTTCGACCGGTGAGAATTCCGAGGCCTGGGCTTTCAGTGCCTTGGTTGCAATGCCGAGGGCCT
>JBGSSC010000054.1:0-3412 GCA_041737265.1 Terrimicrobiaceae bacterium
AGGGCTTTGCTCGACTGCCCGTGTGAGTTGAAGGAGCTTGACCTCGGCTTGCTTCCTTCGCCCCTCACGCACGAAGTTGGTCATGGCGTAGCTGATATCCACGGCAATTTCCTCGATCAGAGAACGAACTTCGGCAGTGAAAGGGCGGCTATTGGCCGCATGAACAATCAGCACGCCCGCAGCTCCATTCTCGCGAAAAAGTGGTATAGCCGAAAGCGAGCCCGTTGGATCGTTTTCCGTTTTGTCTTCTGTGGACAAGGCGTGGGGAAGTTCATCGCGCCAGACCGGATGCCCGCTCAAAAAGGCCTGCGAAACCGTTGTCTCCAGCCCAGAATTCACCCCTCCAAGAGAGAACTTCCTGCTTTGCAACCTGCCCGCTCCCTCACCCGCGCAGGCAACAGGCTCGATCAAAGTCCGGTCCTCATTGACAAGACCGATCCATGCCAGGCAAATGGAGATACTGTCTGCGGCGTGCCGACAAACCTCACGGAATAACTGATTCTCGTCCGGGCAACGCACAATTTCCTGATTGCAGCGGCTCAGGATGGAATAAAGCTCGCTGAGCAAATGGATTTGTTGATCGTGAAATTTGCTCTCCGTGATATCCTGAACCGAGCCGAAAATACGGGTGACTTTTCCGCGCTTGACTTCCGCACAACCGATTGTTCGCATCCAACGGCGTGAACCCTTGGCTGTTGTAAACTGAACTTCCAGATCGTAAGGACTCCCGGCTTGGATTGCGGCATCAACCGCAGACTTCAAACCCGGACGATACACCGGATCAATGAATTCCAAAGCCTCGGCAAGGGATACCTCCGTGCCGGCCTCAACCTCATGCATGTGGTAAACTTCAGGGCTCCAGCGCACCATCTGCGCGTTGAAGTCGATCTCCCAGCCCCCAATCCTCGCGAGCCTGCCTGCATTTTCGACCAGACGCGCGAGGTAGTCCACTTCCCTGCGGGAGGCAAGCTGCTGGTTGGCCAGCGTCAACTGATGCCGCCTGTTCAGGTAGCCGATGGAAAATGCGATTGCCGTGAGCAAACAGGCGGTTGTTGTGAGCACCATGAAAACCTCATGACGGGCCGGCCGGAGAAGTTCCTCCTTGTCAACTTTAGTCACGACGAACCAGGGAGAATCCGGGATTGACCCGAGATAGCTCACCACTTCGTGGCCGGCATAGTCCCGACCATGGAAAATGCCGGTACGGCCCAGCACCGCTTGAACAGCCGCCATTTGCGTTTTTTCCAAAGGAATGCTTACAGCGAGTTCCCCCGCACCGGTTTCCCTGGGCCTGTTGACAATTATGGCGTGGTCGTCCTCGCGATGGATCAACAGGGATTCCGCAGTGGCTGCCTCGGTCGGCCCGGATTCCAGGAAAGGCAAAAGGCTTGACCCGATGGGACTCCGCAACACGACACAGGCACGCGGTGCTCCTGTTGGGTTGGCAATGGGAGCCACGGTATCAACCGCAGTGGATCCATTCCTTCTTTGAAAAAAACCTGAAATCACAGGCCTCCCCGAAGCAATTGCCTCACCAATCGCCTTGAGGGAGGTCTTCCCAACGGGCGTCTCAAGCCCGCTGGTATCCAGAATAACTTCGCCTCTTTCGAGAACAACCATGCATGAGGAATAGACTCCCTGCCTCTCCTGCGGCTTCAGGGCGGCGGCCAGGTAGTCCCGGTTAACCTCCTGAAAACGTGCTGGCATTCTGGCATTCACCCAGTCGGATATTAGCGGACTCTCCGCCAGACTCCAGGCGTCCGAGAGGCGCTCAAGCCGCCACCTCTCGACGAAGCGGGATTTCAGCTCTCCAACAGCCTGAAGCGTCATGGTACCGCGGCGGTATTCCGATCCGGTTTTCGCATTGGCAAACCAGAAGCCAACAGCAATCGCGGCTGCCGCGCCCGCAACGGCGAAGAGAACCCGGACCATGCCGGCCGGGTGCCTCGATGCGTAGGGAGTTTGCATGGCTTCGAAGCGCGTTGTTCGATGCGCGTTGTTCCGAGTATTGATGACGCGCAGTCATTTGCCAGCGCAATCTGGAGGTTCCATCTCCATCCTTGCCGGAATGGAACAACTGCCGCAGCCTCTTGAGAGTAAGATGACATCACCGCAGAAGGACCACTACGCTGTGCTCGGCTTGGAGCGCCACTGCACCGAGGCGGAAGTGCGAACTGCCTACAGGTTGCTTGCACGGAAGTTCCATCCCGACGTAAATCCCGGGTCTGCGGAGGCCCTTCGCCGCACACAGGAGCTGAATACAGCTTATGAAGTGCTGAGCGACTCCGTGCGGCGCAAGGAGTACGATGCCCGGGCGGAAGATGGTGAATCGCCGAAGCCGCATGCCCGGCAAGGGGTCCAGCGCAATATCGAGCAGGAGGTCCGCCTGAGGATCGAGGACCTTCTTCGAGGCACAAGACTTGAAATCCGGGTGAACGACCCGGCAAATCCGGATGGTCCGGAAAGTTATTCTTTGGATATTCCTCCCGGCACCGCACCCGGAAGCCGCCACCGGATTCCCCGCGATGGAGCAATGCAGGGTGGCACCGTGATCGTGAAGGTTCGTCTCCTCCCCGGCGGGCGTTTCAAGGCAAGAGGAAAAGACCTGCAAACCGATCTCCGTATCAGCACCCAGCGGGCAGCGAAGGGAGGGATGGAATTCCTTCCCGGCCCTGCAGGCGGCATGGTGCGGGTCGTGATCCCTGCAGCCGTTCCGCGGGGCTCAACCCTGAAAATTCCCAACGAGGGATTGCCAAACGCACGCGGCGGGCGGGGTGACCTCCTTGTGCGTGTCACATACAACCCCGAAGTCCGTATCACAAGGCGCTAGCGAGGCACTGCCTCAGACTTGGCAAGGCTTGCTTTGAAACCCTCATCCTTCCCCCTCAGTGACCTCAATCCCCAGTGCCTCGCTAACAAACTTTTCGCAGCGAAAAGTTATTTAGATTCCTTGGGGGAGCAGACGTTGATTCAGACGGGACGATAAACTTGACTCAAATGCATCATATTTTGAAATTCAAGGAATCTAGGCGAATGAGCGCACTCACCCTCCCGGCCCGCTCACGGCTGTTGCCAACGATTTTGCTTGCAGCGATTTTTGTATGCGGGCTGGGACTCCGTATCTCCTGGATGAACAAATCCGCACTGTGGTGCGACGAGGCGGAGTCGAGTATCAATGCCCTTTCCATCCTAAAAACCGGCCTCCCTGTCTGGACCTATCTTGGACTGCCGATATACGAAAACACTCTCACCGAGCCGTGGGAGGAGAATGAGGAATACGAATTCCGGGACAGTACCTACTCCCGAAAAGGAGTGGTCGTCTACCACGGGTGGCTGCCGATTTATGCCATTGCCGCCTCGCAATTCCTTTTCGGAATGCAGCCCGATCCTCTGATCTCACCGCCCCGCGTTC
>JBGSSC010000079.1:0-2533 GCA_041737265.1 Terrimicrobiaceae bacterium
TGGCCCTCCAAGAGTGAAGCGGAAAGTGGCACCCGCTCCGGGCGCAGATTCCGCGGTTATCGTGCCTCCATGACGATTTACGATCCTCTGCACAGTTGCAAGCCCAATCCCGGTCCCGGGAAAATCCGATACGTCGTGAAGCCTTTGAAACGCGTTGAACAACTTGTGCGCGAACCGCATGTCAAATCCGACACCGTTGTCCGTCACAGTGAAGACTCTGGCTCCGCCGGGCAGGCCTCCGCCGGAGACCCCAATCCGCGCAACGGGCATTCTCGATGTGAATTTCCACGCATTGCCAAGAAGGTTCTGAAGAAGAATCCGGACGAGTTTCGGATCGCCGACTGCCAGCAAGTCCGGCTCGATGGATATCTCCACCTGCCGGCCGGGATCCATGCCGCGCAGTTCGGCAAAGACCTCATCCGCAATCGATGAAAGATCCACAGACTCGCGGTGGAAGGCATCGCGGCTGACCCGCGAAAGAGTCAGGAGAGCGTCGATCAACTGCCCCATCCGTTCGGTCGCGGCAACGATCCGCACAAGGTAGTCCCGGTGCGTCGGGTCCAGGGAGGACTTCAACTCGGTTGCGAGAATGCTGGAAAATCCGGAGATTCCGCGCAGGGGGGCACGCAGATCATGGGAGACGGAGTAGCAGAAAGCACCGAGCTCCTTGTTGATGGCCTCCAGTTCCGTCGTGCGGGCGGCCACGCGACGCCCGAGGCTGGCATTCAGGGAACGGATCTCCAACTCCGCCTTCCTTCGCTCGGTGGTATCGACGACGGTAAGCACGGCCAGAAAATCGTTGTCAGCGGGTCCCGCAACCCGGGTACCGTTAAAGCTGTAGAACCGCGTCCACCCCTCCCTCAAATTCCGGATGGGCACTTCGCACTCATGGAGATTTTCCCCTTCCAGAACTCTCACAACAGGCCACTCGGAGAGAGGCAGAGGGGAACCGTCCGGTGCGAGAATTTCGAAGTCGGATGTAAAGGCAGAAATGTGAAGCCTCCAGTCGGAAAAGCGGTCGAGCCCGAACATTGCCAGGCCCGCCCGGTTGAACTGCGTGAGATTTCCTTCCGAATCGGCAAGCAACACACCCTCGGTGAGGTTGTTGAACATGGTCTGTAACTGGGCCTGGTGCGCCTTGAGTGATTCCTCCGCTCGGCTCCGGGCCAGAATCGAATTGTTCAGGAAATACATGGCACCAAGGAGGAGGCCGAGACTCGCGAAGGCACTGAGTGGAAGGAGAAGGAATGCCGTGGTGGCAACGAGATCCGCGCGGGCCTGGTCGATTTTCAACACGGTGTATTCGTACTGCCTCATCCGCGAAAGGGTCTCCCGCAGCTTCGGGTAGGGGGAAAGGGATTTCTCCTCCTCGATCAGCCACGCAAAGCCGTTTATGTGCGGCTGCGTACGGCGGAGGTTCACGGACTTTTCCCATTCTTGAAAGCGGTCCAGGAGCTCCCGGACCCTCCCGAGCGCATCGTGTTGGACCGGGTCGGTGACAGTGAGGGCATTCAGCCTCCCCAATGCCAGCTCAACCCCTGCGAGGTGTGCCCCCCGTTCGGCGAGTTCAGCCGACGAACCCGTAATCCAAAACCTCCGCAAGTCACGCTGCAATGCAGCAAGGTGCGCGCTGAACTCTTCGATGTGCCGCAAGACAATCTGGTGCCGCACCAGAGCCTGATTGGCGTACAGCAGCTCCCTCGCCGTGTGATAAGCAAGATTCACAGTTCCGAAGAGCGCCAGCAGGCCGAGGGCAAAAGCCAGCGAACCCGTCTTTCCGATCACCCAGGGCCAATGGACGCTCCGGCCGTTCAGGCCATGGAGCCCGGCGCCAAGAATCATGAGGGCAATCGTGGTATGGGCTGCCATTCCCGTGAAATTCCAGAGCAAATACCCGAGCATGAGGTCGAGCAGGTAACCAACGAAGCCGAACGCACCGACCACGAACACGGTCATGCCCAGTGACCTTTGCAACGGTACCACCCAACCGAAACGCAATCTTAATGACGACAGGAAGAGGGATGCTCCCGCCAATACAAAGCACATGGCGGAGGAGGGTGCCATCCGCCCGGGAAAGGAGGTCCGCATGGTCGCCACTTCATCTTTGAAGAATAATTGGTCTATCCCGGCATCCCAGCGGAAGGCATACTGGGCAAGGTTGACAAGGCCGAACACGCCCACAATCAAACCGCACCCTCCGAGAGTGATGCGTGCAAGCGGCCACCCTGCAGGCATCGCCGCGCATACCAGGCCAAGGCCGCACACAAAAAATGTGAGGGCTGTGTTAATCTTCAGGGAGACCCATGCCGGGTGCAGGCTTTTCAGAGCATCCAGGTTCCAATACCAACCGGCCCACACCAGAAGACCCACTCCCATAAGCAGGACGCCGGGGATGGCAACACGGCGCGAGATATCAGAACCGCTCCCAACCAGAGGGTTTGCGCTTGAAGAACCGGGGGTCGCTGCCAATGAACTCCTTTCGTGAAACCTCTCTATTCAAGACCTGCCTCAGCAGGGCAACAAGCAGCGAATA
>JBGSSC010000088.1:0-4587 GCA_041737265.1 Terrimicrobiaceae bacterium
GAGCCGCCGTCGCGCACTGGTGCGGGGATTTTTCGTGGGGGATTTCGCTGTTGGCGACCGCCGGGCTCGTCGCACTCCACATTGCTGTGAATGTCTTTAACGACTTCTTCGACTTCCGTTCGGGCATCGACCTTGCGGCACCGCGCACTCCGTTCTCGGGGGGAAGCGGCATCCTTCCCTCGGGCCGCATGCAGGCGAGGTCCGCGTTCGTGCTGGCCTCGATCGCACTTGCGGCGGGGATTGTCGCAGGTCTGGTGCTCTGGAGGCTCACCGGCCCGCCCGTCCTCTGGCTGGGTGTCTTCGGAGTGGCGGCGGTGATCGGATACAACACGTTCTTTTCCAAAATCCTCCTTGGCGAGGTCGTCACCGGCCTCGCTCTGGGTGCCCTCCCGGTGCTCGGGCTCGTCTACGTCAACACGCTCCACTTCCCGCCCGCCGCAATCTATGCATCGGTCCCAAGCGCGTTTCTCGTTCTGAACCTTCTCCTCCTCAACGAATTCCCCGACGCCGAGGCCGACCGGGCGGGCGGGCGGCGCCACATTGTCACTGTCTTCGGCCCGAAGGCCGCTGCATGGATCTATGTGGCATTCGCCCTCGGTGCCCACGCCTGGGTGCTCGCCGGCATCACCACCGGCATTTTTCCGCTGACAACGGCCCTTCCGCTGCTCTCCCTCCCCGTAACCCTTGCGGCCTGTCGCGGCGCATTAACCCATTATGCCAATCCTCCGAAACTCGTGTCCTCCCAGGCGGCCAACGTGATCGTCACCCTCGCCTTCCAAGCCCTGCTCGCCGTTGGTTTTCTCCTGGCATGATTTTGCGAAGCAAAATCTTCTAATCCGGCGGCGATGGCACCCGTTTCTCACCGGGTCCCCTTGCCAACAAACCCGCTCTGGGTGCTGACCCAGCCGGATTAGTATGCACGAACTCGCAGAAATTTTTCTCAAGCAATGGTCGCTCTACCGGAAGGTGGTGGATTCGGATTTGATGAGCCACCGGAGCTTCTATGCCCAACTGCGCCGCACGGTGGAGCACCGGCCCGCCGGATGGACCTTTCTGGATCTGGCCTGTGGGGATGCCTCCGCAACACTCCAGGCCCTGCGCGGACTCCCGGTCGGCTTCTATTCCGGGGTGGACCTCGCCCCGCAGGCGGTGGAACTTGCGATACAAAATCTCCGTGCGTCCGGCCTCCCGGGTGATGTCAAACAAGCCGACTTCCGCCACTTCCGCCAGGACCCCGACCGCCTCTGGGATGTGATCTTCATCGGGTTTTCCTTCCACCATCTGGTCGGTGAGGAAAAGATCGATTTCGCCCGTCTCCTGCGACCGGCAGTGGCACCCGGCGGAGACTGGATCTTCCTTGAACCCATCAGAATCGCCGGCGAATCCAGAGAGGAATACATGCTCCGCTGGAAAGCAGAGTTCGACCAACACTGGACCGCATTCTCCCAAGAAGAACGCACCGCCATCTGGGAACACGTCTCAACCTGCGACCACCCGGAATCCCTCGAACGCTTCGAAGAAATCGCCCGACTCGCCGGATTCAACGAAATCGAATGCCTGGGCACCGACCCAACCGGCCTCTACGCAATGATCCGCACACGGATCCGGATGGTACCCGCAAATTAACCTGGAAACCGCAGTTGGCTTCACCGTGAAGGCCACTCATGAATAGGAGCTTGTGATGAAAGAAAAAGCCAGTGAGCCAAGATCACCCAAAAGGTGAGTGGGACGGCTCGGCGAGCCATCCCTACCAAAAAATTGGTAGGGGCACATCGCCGAGGTGCCCGACTCTTTTTACTTTCCCCGATGGATTTGGGGTATTAGACCCCGCCATTGGAAGACCGGACTCTACCGTGGCTTCGCGCGGAGCCGCAGGGCGTTGAGACGGATGAACCCCGTGGCGTCGTCCTGATTGTAAGCCTGTGAGGGGTCTGCCTCCATCGTCGCAATGGCCGGGTTGTAAAGGCTGTTGGGGCTCTTGCGCCCGGCAGCGATGATATTCCCTTTGTAGAGGCGCACGCGCGCCGTGCCGGTCACATTTTGCTGCGAGTGATCGACGAAGGCCTGGAGCGCTTCCCGCTCGGGTGCGAACCAAAAACCGTTATAAACCATCTCGCTGTATTTCGGGATCAGAGAATCCCGCAAGCGCATGACTTCGCGATCCATCGTGAGGGATTCGACCTGACGGTGCGCAAAGTGCAGGATCGCTCCGCCGGGAGTCTCATAAACGCCGCGGCTCTTCATGCCAACGAAGCGGTTCTCAACCATATCGACACGGCCGACTCCATGGCGTCCGCCCAGCGCGTTGAGCGCCTCCATCGCAGCCAGAGGCGATAGCCGCTGCCCATCCACCGCCACACAATCGCCGCGCTCAAACTCCAGCTCGACCAACTCGGAAGCGTCCGGCGCGTCCTCGGGGGCCACACTCAATTTATACATCCCGCGATGCGTGGGATCACTCGCGTCGAGCCATGGATCTTCCAGCACACCGCTCTCAAAGCTGATATGAAGCAGGTTGCGATCCATGGAATACGGTTTCTTTGCAGAGGCCGCAACCGGAACCCCGTGCGCTTCGGCATAGGCAATCATTTCCGCCCGGCCGGGGAACTTTTCCCGGAAGCGGGCATCCCGCCAGGGAGCAATGATTTGCAACTCGGGGGCCAAGGCCGCTGCCGTGAGTTCAAAGCGAACCTGATCGTTGCCCTTGCCGGTGGCACCATGGGCAATTGCTGAAGCTCCCTCCCTCCGCGCGATTTCTACCATCCTCTTGGCAATGAGCGGCCGCGCAATGCTCGTGCCGAGGTAATATTGACCCTCGTAAATCGCCCCGGCCCGCATCATCGGATAAATGAAATCCTGCGCGAATTCCTCCCGCAAATCGTCCACAAAACACTTCGAGGCACCCGTCCGCAGGGCCTTCTCCTCCAAACCGTCCAGTTCCTCGGCCTGCCCGACATCCGCGCAAAATGCGATGATCTCCGCTGAATACGTTTCCTTGAGCCAGTTCAAGAGCACGGACGTGTCCAGCCCGCCCGAATATGCGACGACAATCTTCATAGACCCTCTTCGATACACGCCATCCACCCGCCTGAAAACGGCAAAACGAAAAATGTGTTTCTCACCCCGTGGCGAAGCCGGTCGCCCCCATCATCTCCCCCCCGCGACCCCAACGCCCACATGCTCAGCACCAACGAGAAACACATTCGATAAAGCCCATTGTGCCTTCCTTTAGCCCTGCCGCGCGGGTTTTGGCAATGTGCCCTTACCGATGTTTGGTAGGGACGGATCGCCGAGCCGTCCGTTGATTCCACTTATTTCGGTGCCAAAATGGTAGAAGAGCAGTCTAAATGTGCCGACCGGTAGGTCCACCGGAGCATCTCCTCGTCAGCGATCCAGTGGTGAACACCAGTTCGCATTTGCGAACCAACCTTTAGGAGCAGCCAATATGTGCCGACCGGGACGTCAACCGCAGCGAAGCGCAGGCGTAACACCAGTTCGCATTTGCGAACCAACCTTTAGGAGCAGCCAATATGTGCCGACCGGGACATCAACCGCAGCGCAGCGCAGGCGTAACACCAGTTCGCATTTGCGAACCAACCTTTAGAAGCAGCCAAACTGGGCCGACCGGGAGGTCAACCGCAGCGAAGCGGAGGCGCACCCGCCACACTCCCGGGGCGTCCGAGTACGTGAGTGTAAATCATTGTCGTGCTGACATCCGAATGACCCAAAAGCTGCTGCACGGTGCGTATATCCGCCCCGGCCTCCAGAATGTGCGAGCACCGGAGCTTGGGGAAGCTCGGGGCAGACTGCCGAAAGGCAGCCCGTAGGGCGAGACAGCCGACCAAAGGGAGACAGACAGCAGGAATGGCTGCCCGAAGGGTGCGCGAAGCGCATCAACCGGGAGCGAGCGAGTCAACTGACACCGCAGCGAAGCGGAGGCGCAGCCGCCACTATCCCGGAGTGCCCGAGAACGTGCGTGTAGATCATCGTCGTTGAAACATCGCTATGACCCAGCAACTCCTGAACCGTCCGTATATCAGCACCCCCTTCGAGGAGATGCGTAGCAACACCAGTTCGCGATAGCGAACGATCCCTCCAACGCAGCCACTTCCGTGCCGACCGGGAGGTCCACCGGAGCACATGCTGGCTACCTGTCGAGTGGTGACACCGCCATACTCCCGGGGCGTCCCAAGACGTGAGTGTAAATCATTGTCGTGCTTACATCCGAATGACCCAACAACGATTGTACGGTACGAATGTCCGCCCCGGCTTCCAGCATGTGCGTAGCAAACGAATGCCTCAGCGTGTGCGGCGTCACCGGCTTCGTCAGTCCTGCCCTCAATGCCGCCCGCTTTACCAACTGCTGCAAGCCGTTAACCCCCACATGATGCCGCCTGATCTTTTTAGTCCATGGATCCACCGACAGTGCGTCAGCGGGGAAAACCCAATACCAAATCCACTGGGCCTCGGCGTTTGGATACTTTACGCTTAGGGCTTCGGGAAGAAAGACGCCTTCCACACCCAGCGAACGATCCTTTTCCCATTGGGACTTCGCTTCCGAGAGCTGAGCGCGCATGCTCCCGTGGA
>JBGSSC010000089.1:0-6201 GCA_041737265.1 Terrimicrobiaceae bacterium
TAGCGCATCCAGCGCGTTGATCATGAGATTGAGCAGCACCTGCTGTAAATGGACACGGTCGGCGTTCACGTGCGGCAGATTTCTCGGCACATCGAGCACGATCTCCACATGCCGCCGGACTCCATCCGCACGCAGGAGCGCTTCCACTTCATCGATCAACTCTCCAAGATCCACGGGGAGCAGTTCCACCTCGCGCCGCTTGAGCAGGCCGCGCAGGCGGTCGATCACGGCGCCCGCCCGCTGGTCATCTTTTCGAATGTCAGCCACAATCTCGCGCAGTTCGTCGAGGTCCGGCTGCTCTTGCTGGAGGAAGAGTTCGGCCGCCTCCGCGTTCCGCAGGATGGCGCCAAGCGGCTGGTTCAGCTCGTGAGCCAGCGAAGTGGACAATTGACCGAGCATCGACACCCGCCCCGCGTGGGCCAGTTCCTGCCGCAGGCTGCGAATCTCGCGATCCGACCGCCGTCGTTGCGCCCTTTGCACCAGCAATCCGGCAATGAGTGCCGTCTGCAATGCAAAGACCGCCACAGCGGCGATGATGGCCCCGCGATGTTCCTCCCACAGGGTCGGCGTGTGGAAACGCACGTCGGTTTCAGCAGGGAGTGTCTTGATTCGCCAGCGCTTCACCTCGCGTTCATCGACGATCAGGCGGGCCCTCAGCGGCGGCAGGATCCCAATGCCTTCCGGCTGCTCGCCCGAGAGCACCCGCCGCGTCAGCTCGCCGATGCCAACCCCTTCTTCCTCAAATGGCGAAACACTCACGCCAAGGACGCCGGTTCCGATGTAAGTGTCGTAGGTCCCCATCACCGGGACGGCAGACGCAGCGGCGATTTCCTTCGCGACGTGGGCCGGTGTGTAGGTCTCGCCCGTGGGGCTTTGAAAATACGTGAGGTAAATCACCGCCGTGTCATCGGAAAGCGCGGCGAGGCGGACTTTGAGTTCTTCAAGCGGCAGTTCCGGGAGGGCGAGGATTTCCACCCTGTCGGCAAACGGCGCACATTGTTGGAGAGCGAGGTCGCGCCACTTTCGATCCGAGATCGCGCTGCCGTGAACCAGCACGATTTTCCGCGTCTGTGGGCGCATGGCCAGAAGCGACTCCACCACCGGCACCACAGTCATTTCCATCGGCAGGCCGGTCACACCGGACACCCATTCGAGTGACCCAAGATTTCCCAGTCCCACGCCGCCAAAGACGACCGGAGTGCCCGGAAAGAGCGTGTCCCGCCGCTCCAACCAAAAGGTCAGGGCAGACGTTCCCAAAGCCAAGAGCACATTCGGAGGCATGTCCCGATAGCGTTCTTGCAAATACGCCTCCATTGCCTTTTCGCGCTCCGGTCCGGGGAATCGAACGACATCGAGAAACTCCGTGAAAAAGATCGCCCCCGATTGATTTCCTTTCGGGTCCAGGCTTCGTCGGATTCCCTCGTCCACGCGCAGGTTCGCCGGGAGCAACCGGTCATTGGCAAAGAGCATCAGTACCCGAGGAGGATCCTCCCCTCGAGCCAGACTTGCCGCCACGAGCAGGATGACGAGCACTCGAATCCTCATCCTTAGCGTCCCGGCGCTACGTGCAATACGCTCCGGTGTTGCGGAGGGCGAAGACTCGCTGCCTGCACCTGGCGATACGAGAGCATAGCCTGGAGATCGCCATCGGAACATCAATGAGGATCTTCAGATACAACGGTGCATGACTAGGTTTATTTTGATTGGGACAGGGAATTCGCTCGTGAATCAAGCAAGCGTCTTACTCAGCCTTCGCGATGCCGGGTGGCTTCCAGGTGCCTTCGCCTGCGGGCAGGATGGAAGGCGCTTCGGTCTTGGGCCAGTAGAGGCGCATGACGAGATAGATGGTGTCGTTTGGCGCGGGCAGCCAGTTTGCTTCCTTGTCGGCTCCGGGGCTGTCCTTCTGAATGTAGAGCGTGAGCGAGCCGTCGTCGTTCTTCTTCATCTGCAGCAGCATGGGCGAGTTGATGAGGTAGCGGTTGATCGAGTTTTCGATCAGGAGCTGGCTCTTGCCGTCGTACATGGTCACCGACCAAAAGGCATTCACTGGCGGGAACTGTCCGGCGGGGAAGGTGATCGTGTAATTGTGTTTGCTGCCGTCGAGGGTCTCGCCATCGGCGTCCACCCGGGTCATCGGGTAGGTGGCCTCAATCGAGTCATTCCCGTAGATGCCGGCTTTCGCGCCCGCGGCGCGAAGCAGCCAGTCGCCATTGAAGAAGGCGCGGTCGCCGAACAACGAACCAATTTTCCAGCCGCTGAAGTCCTTTTGAGCGGTGGTGAGAAATTCGTCGATCTTCTGCTGGCCTTCTTTCATGCCAAGGCCGACGGCGGCCTTGTGCTCAAGCGAGAGATCCTTGAAGTCGAAGGTCTTGCCCGGACCGATGCCGATGCTGGCGAGTTTGGCGCGGATTTCCTTTTCTTCGGGACCGGCGGGCGCGAACTGCAGCGCAAAGTCGAGGTAATCGAAGAAGCCGGTCGTCACCATCTCCTTGTCGATTTTCGGAAAGTCGATCTTCGGTGCAGCGGGTGGGGCGGGCTGCTTGAGGAAGGCCGAGAGGGGCTCGGCTTTGTAACCAGCCTGGATCTTTTCGACGTTCGGCATGTCTTCTGGGTGGAAGAGCTGGGTGCGGAAACCTGCGATCGAGAATTCGGTGGTGGAGTGGAAGACTTTGTCGATGCCCGCCGGCGTCCCGCCTTTCCAACCCGTGCCGACGATCAGGTAGCTACCCCCCTCGTTGCCGGTGGTGCGGCTGCCGATATAGCCATAGTTGAAGGTGTTGCCGTCCTCCAACTGCACCGCGTAGTATCGGTCCTTCTCCACGGCCGGGACGGTGATCACCATCGGCTCGGCCCGCAGGTCCAGCCACAGGAACGAATACGGCGTATCGCTGTTCGGTGTCACAATCGCGGTGTCCTTGTAGGTGAACACACGGGATTCGTTCTTGATTTCGTTGAAGGGAGCCTTGAACTGCCCGGAGTCCTTGTCCACAGCGTATTCATACATCACCGCGTAGTTCATGACGATCGGCAGACCGTAGATGAAGCCCTCCTCGGCGATGGCTTTGGTTTCCTCAATGGACGGCACCGTCATGCCTGCTTTCTTGTCGGCCTTTTCTGCGGTATCGATGGGGTCACCTTTTTTGTCACAACTAGTGATGGCTAGAGTCGTGATGGTGCCAGCAAGGGCCATCCTGATGATGCGATGTTTCGTATTTTTCATAATTTGGTAGGTTGGTGTTCTGATGGATGATTTGGAGTTTCGCTTCTGAATGCGCGGGCCGGATCGTGGGAGCCGGCCCGCGTGGTTCAGAATCGAAGGTGAGTTACTTCACCTTTTCAAGATCCGGCGCTTTCCATGAGCCGTCGAGGGCGGCCTCTGCCGGCCAGTAGAGTCGCATATAGGCGGCAAACGGCCCTTTCGGCGCGGGCAGCCAGTTGGATTCCAGCTCCTTGCCCGGCGACTCGTTCTGGATGTAGAGCGTGAGTCCGCCGTCGACATTCTTTTTCAGCTCCGGCAGCATCGGCGAGTTGATGAGGTCGCGGTCGATTGGATTGGCCACGAGCCAGCTCCCCGGCAGTTCATACATCAAGGCGAGAGCGGAGATGAGGAGGAATTTGGTTTTCATGGTGATAGACTTTCTGTTGTGTGGTGTGCGACACGAACTCCTGATTGCCATCGGGCTTCGCGCTTTGATCAAAGTAGGGGCACAAGAATTTGGCGCTCCTTGGAAACGAGTAAAGCTCCAGCTTCCATAGCTCTCCGGAAGGTGGATTGAAAGAATAATACAGCGAGGCACTGCCTCAGACCCGGCGGGGCATGTTTGAAAATTTCCGCCGTTCATTGTTTGCATCTTCAACCCCCAGTGCCTCGCTGAAGACTTTTCACTGCGAAAAGTCCTATAGATTCCTTGAGGGAGAAAGTGGGTAAGCAGAGGGAAGGCAAAAACTTGACTCAAATGCATCAAATTCGCGAATTCAAGGAATCCAGGAGACAATGAACTGGTTATTATTGCAGCGGGCCGGGCAAAGCCAGGGTGACGAGATTGACTTTTAGATCGGCAAGAGACTGGGTGGCCAGAGGGGACGCGGTGCCATTGATCATGATCGTAAAGCCGGTGGACGGGGATGGGAACTTCTGAGCTTTTAATGCGTTGATGAAGTTTGCGGCGTCAGGTGTCCACGCTAGGTAATCCCATTGCACGGGCACAAGGATTCTGCCGTCGTTGGTCTGGCAGACGGTAAGCCCTTCCAGTTGGGAAATGGTCGCGACAGGTGTGGTCGCATTGAGGTTCGCCATCATTTGCACGCTCTCTTGGAATCCCAAGGCTTGAAGCTCTCCTTCACTCGCCGCAGCCCGCTTGATGAATTCACCCTGCCCCGGGATATTCCCAAGATGGGCGAGGGCGGTGACGATGACGGTTTGGGTCATGGGGGAGATCGCTGTGTTGTTCAGGAACGCATCGGCCGCGCCTTGTGAAATCCCCATGTCCTGGATCAGCATTTTCTCGTTCATCAAACGAAGGTCCGTGGGGCTTTTATCGCGGAGGGATTCCTGCAGGGTGTTGGTGATATTGGCGGCTGAGAGAGCGGTTCCGACGCCTCCGCTGATGGCCGCGAAGCCGGCGCTCACGGCAAATTTTCCAAGGAAGACCGGCCATGCCACCTTGTTGAGTTCCTGCTGGAAAATGGCATTTTGACAATACGGATCCACTCCGAGCCGAAACGCAATACCACGCTTTACAGCGGAGAAACCCGACGCATTCTGGATCACATTTCCCTGGCTTTCACCCGACTGCACGCCTTGTGCAGCTTCCTTCACGGCCTCTCCGGCTTGGTTTAAGAACCCCCAAACGCCGCGGGGAATACTGGAGATTGTCTCCACGGGTTGAGTCACCAAGTCCTGTGCCACCTGGATCGGGACAGTGGCCGCCTGAGCCGCTGCCTGGGCAAACTGGTCCGTTTGCTGGAGAGCCTTCAGTGAGGCAATGCCATTGATCTCAGCCACCCTCCGCATGAGCATCGCATTGCTTCCAGCTAGGAAAATTCCGTAGTCTGAATTGATCGTGTAGTGGTTGGATCCCGAGTAGGTCGGAACGTCATTGTCCACCGTGAAATTTGCTCCGGACAAATACTGGGGCTGCAGGATCTCACCGGCATTCAAAGTCGGAAGGGCCTCGAAACCTGAGGGCACAGGGGTTGGTGCTGGATCCTGAGCTTCAAGTGAGAAGGCTGTAAGAATGAGGAGGAGAGCGAATCGTTTGGGGTGTTTCATAGAAATTTGGCCCGGGAATAAAGCTGTTTTGAGCAAATCACGGGTTCAGTGCGCCATACTGCATTTTCTGATGGGGAAGAGGCTATCCGATTTGTGCAAGCCTGACTCGCAGGAGGGAGGATAATCCCGAAGGTGCAAAGTTGGCATTGGTGTTTCGGCATTCATAACAGCCTTGGCAGACATATTGACGGGCACCTTGCCGAAGTCATTGGTGCTTTGGATGATTCACTCAACCATGCGTGGGAGAAGAATTTCTCGCTTTCATGGTTGGTTCAGAAATTCGTTCACCTTGGCATGGACGTCCGGCTTCCCGAGCGTCTCAACGTGAGCATAGTTAAATCCGAACATGGCTGCGGCCCCGGCCTGGGCGGGTGGAAAAAGCTCGCTGGCAACCTGAACTGTGCCGTCGTTGTCGGGTTTTAACCAGGGAGCGGTGTGGGTCTGGAAGTCGAAGATCAAATAATGCCGTGTTCCGCCCGGCAGCCTGTTGGCAAACAGAGACTTGAGGTATTTGCTGCCCGGCTGCATGTCGATCCATGCCGGCACTGGGTATTTGAGATGTTTGACTCCGCTGTCGGCCTCCGAATCGCCTCCCCATGGGGTGCAGAGTGTCACAAACTTTGGAATGAAATTCGTCCCGGATTCGGAGATGGCCTGTTCGACCGCCCCGCGGGAAACGAGGCCGCCCATGCTGTGAGCGACAACATACAGTCGGGAAAAACCGTAACGGTTTTTCAGGATTTGAATGCCACGGCTTAAGCCATTGGCAGCTTTTTCCAGCCTGATGCCCGAAGGATAATGGAAAAACCAGGGTTGGTATTTCGATTTGTCCAGCGCAGCGATCATCGAGCGCCAGTCCTGCGGCGAACCATCGATCCCATAGACAAATACGACGGGGATTTTTTGCTCGTCGAATGGCTGGAGAAAAT
>JBGSSC010000104.1:0-3149 GCA_041737265.1 Terrimicrobiaceae bacterium
CGCGGTAAAGTATTCGTTGAGCTGGGTGACCAATTCTTGCGGAGCCTGGGTTTCACTGAAGGCGGTGAAGCCCCGCAGATCGGTGAAAAGCACTGTTGCCTCGCGGACCTCGCCACCAAGCTCGACTCCCGTGCTCAGCAGCTCGTGGGCTATTTCGGGAGATACGGCCTTGCCAAGAAGGTCGCGGACTTTGTCGCGTTCCTCCAACCCTTCCGCCATCCGGTTGAATGCCGAGGCGAGCTTTCCCACTTCGTCCCGGGAGCGTTGGGGAACTCTGGCGCGGTAGTTGCCCTGCTCGATCTGGGAGACACCTTCCGAAAGCGCGACCACCGGCCGGGTCACACCCCCGGCGACAACAAAGGCAACGAGGAGGGAGGCTGCAAGGGCAATGCCATTGACGATCAGCAAACGGCGCTCCAGCCGGCGGAAAGGCGCAAGCTCGGCATCGAGTGATCGCAACATGACAACCTGTGCCGCCCCGCCGGAATCACCGGGAAATGCGACAATCCGGCCGAGATAGGGGCTTCCACCGATCAATACCGTGAGGAGGTCGCTGCCCGCTTCTGAGGGAGCCTCTGAAATCGCGCGGACCCATTCTCCTGCAGGAAGACCGGGCGGCGCAACAACAAGGCCGCCGCCGAAAAGAAAACCGATCCCGAGGTGACTCAGCCTGCCGAGTTCAGCTGCAACCTATGCATCGAGAGGAAAGCCCACTGCAATCCAGGCGCTCGGCTCCGGCATCAACAAGGGACGCATGACCACGAAATGAAGCGAGCCATCCAGCTCCTCCACGGAAGAAGCCTCCAAGGCCTCGGAATTTTCAGCGGCCTCGATCAGGGATTTCTCAAAGGAGAGACTTTCGGAAAAAGAAGCTGCCAACGTATCCACAATGCGCTCACCATCCAGTGAACTGAGCCGAAGGAACGAGGCAGTGCCGATTCGTGACTGATAATTCTGGAGCGCGGAGCGCAGGGTTTCCAGAGTGACCGGGTCTTTCGATTCGCGGAGGCGGGAAAATGTTGATGCGAAGGCGTAGTCGCTGGAAAGCAACCGCACCCCGAGCCGCAACTCGGATGCCCGGCGCGCCATCGATTCCTGAAAGGTGCGGGTGGTTTCATCCATCCGTTCCCGAACCTGTCCCCTCGCATCCTTGCTGGCAGCATCGGAGATCAATACATACGTCGCGGCCTGAGTGCCGAGAAGCAGCGCAAAAAGCACGGCGACCAACCTGCCGCGGAAGCTGGAGAAGAAGGACATCAACGATACGTGCCGCCTTCGTCTTGAGGAGGGGTTCTCGGGAAGGCAGGCCTCAGTGTGAGAGTGACCGCCGCCTGAGACGCAGACTCACCCTGTTCGGGGGTCCATGCGACCGGATCGCCGCGAAGCCGGGGGTGCCAGATTTTGAGTGCGCGAGTTGATGCAGGCAAATCCTTGAGTGTCGCGATGCCGGTAGCATTCGTTTTTGCAAATTTGGTGGTCTCGAGAATGAGGATCGATGCGGACATCCAGTCATGGATATTGCATCCAATCGTGACGATTCCCGGCCGGCCAAAAATCACGGGATTTGCAGCTTCCCCGATATAGAGCGGGATGTCGAACGATTTTGCCGGGCTGAACGAATAGACGTGGTGCTGCACGGAATCCCGGTTGGGAAATCGCACTTTGCTGCCGACGGGGATCACCGTCACTTCGGGATGGAATTGACGGTTCTTTTGCGAAATCTCGACATCGAGGGGAGGCAGGTTCTTTGCGGATTCGTCCACCCACACAACCGCCCCCTCGATCGGTCGGCCTCTCTGGTCGGCAACCTTAACCTGAATATCGGCTGCCCAAGCGCAGGAAAGAAATCCCACCGGGGTGGTGAGCCAAAGGAGCCTAAAAGCCAGCGTGGATGCCGAGTTCGATAATATGGTTTTCATAGACGAGTCCCTGTCCTTCGGTGATCTCCCACCGATAGGTCGCTTGCAAGCCGAGAACTTCGGTGATGCCCTGTGTCACTGCGGCTTCAATGGAATGCGTGGCCGCCTCAAGGCGATAGACCACCCGTTCCGCACCGAAGACGTTCGTGAATGCGCGGGCTTCCGAATTCGCCACCAGGTCGGGCCTGGGCGGCACCGCGTAGGAAACCACATCTCCGTAGCGGAAGGTGTAACCGAGTTTGAGGCGGGTGGACGGGAAAAGATCATACCAGCCGGCGATGCCGACCGCGTTGGAGAATGAGTCAAAAACCGTGCTTTGCGCGAGGAACCACTCGGGCGTGTAACGAACCCTCAACCCCCAGCGTTCGCCGCCCTGCCAAACCACGCCAACGGAAGGGGCAATACGCACGCCCGATGCTCCCGGTTGACCGTCGCCGCGCATTGTGGACAGAAAATCCGCCTGCAGGCGGGGTGCCTGCCATCCCAATCCGAATTTCCGCTCCAGTCCCAGATTTGCTCCACCTTCCAGGAATCCCAGCCCGGTGAAGTGGATCGCCAACTCGCCCTCGCCAACAGCAGCCGCCCTCCAGCGCCAGTCGCGCCCAAGCACGCCCCCAGAACCTGCACTCACCCGCATGCCGAAAAAGCCGTCCGATAAACGGTCCGCCGCCACATCCGAGTTGGAGACGTTGCTCTCCCAGCGGCCCCAAACGTTGGCATCGATCTCCGGAGAGGCTGCAAAAGTCGGGAGAGCAAACGCAAGAAACACCATCGCACAAGCGGTGGGGACGACACAGAGGTTGAAGATGGGAGTTTGCCTCTTCACTGGGAGTTCAGCCTTGGGAAGAGTCTTTGAATCGGGCGGCTGCGTCGAGAATGCTTTGCGGCAGGGAGAGCTCCTTGCGGATAAGCGTTTCTTTGCAAGCACGGGTCGATATAGATCCGGAACAAATGGAATACGATTGGGTAGCGGAGGACGGCACCGGATTTCCGAGTCTGCGGTGGGGGGATCCTGACACGGCACGGGCGGTGATGGTCTGCGTCCACGGGCTTGGCGGGGCTCATGGCAATTTTGAACCTTTGGGCCTTCACCTGGCAGAAGAGGGCGTTTGCGTTGCGGCGCTTACAGTTCGCGGGCAGGGCTTGGACCCTGACCGGCGTCGACGGGGGTCTTTTTTGGATACGGATGTGATCAGTTCCGACATCGCGGCGTTTGTTGCGGCGCACCAT
>JBGSSC010000107.1:0-1972 GCA_041737265.1 Terrimicrobiaceae bacterium
CCCGGCGGCCCGCAGCGCTATGCCCTGCGCCGGCTCCCGGTGCGGAAGGAACTCTACGCGCCGGAGTTTGCGGAATTCCGATCGGACCCCGAAGTCTTCCCCTACGAGGAGGCAAAGTTGTTTGTGTATCATCCCGGCTGGACGGGCCCGCTCTTCAAAGCGATGGGATTTATCATCCGCGTGATGTGCCTCGACCCCCACGATGAACAGGTGGCCGCATGGAAAGCGCTGATTGCGGCCGATTTTCCCCCGCGGGCGACCGAGCGATTCAGCGACCTTTCCGCCGTTTCCTATCAGGTGGCCTCCGAGAAGATCCGCCCGGCCCTCTCTTCCGCCGACAGGCTTCAGGAAGTCCGCCTTGCGAAGCAGTTGGGAGACGCTTTCCGGCGCCAATACCGCGAGGCCGAAGAACTCGCCCAACAAGGCAAATGAGCAATCAACTGGCCAAACTCGTTTACGCGGTCACCGGGCTGTTTTTCTTTTTTTTCTTCCTGTGGCCGATCGGTGAAACCCTCCGGGGTGCCTTCTTCGACAATGCCGGAAACCTGACCTTTGCGTATGTCGCGGAGGTCTTCCGCAACCCGATCTATCTCGAGGGACTCTCGAATGCCTTCTGGCTGGCGGTCTGGAGCACGGCGCTCACCATATTGATCGCGCTGCCGCTGGCATTCGTTTCGGACCGGTATCTCTTTCCTGGCAAGAGTCTGCTTTCCGCTTTGGTCCTGATCCCGATGATCCTCCCGCCCTTTGTCGGAGCCATCGGTGTGAAGGCGATTCTCGGGCAGGCCGGTGCGTTGAACGCATTGCTCATGGATCTCGGGATGATGAACCCCGCGTCCCCGGTCGACTGGCTCGGGCAGGGGAGGTTCTGGGGGATCGTGATCATGAACGCGCTCCACCTTTACCCGATCCTTTACCTCAACCTTGTCGCCGCGCTGGCCAACGTGGACCCCGCCATGGAAGAGGCCGCCGAAAATCTCGGTTGCACCGGGCCAAGGAAGTTTGTCCGGATCACCCTGCCGCTCATCATGCCCGGCATGTTCGCCGGTGGGACGATTGTCTTCATCTGGGCCTTCACCGAGCTGGGTGTGCCGCTCATGTTTGAATTCACCCGCGTGACTTCGGTTCAAATCTTTGCAGGGATCAAGGACATCGGAGGAAACCCGTTCCCATTCGCCCTGGTCGCGGTGATGCTGGCTTCCACCGTGGTTCTTTATGTCGGCGGGAAATTTCTCTTCGGCCGCAACAACCACGCCATGATGGCCAAGGCCACAAGCCAAGGAGGCCCCCGGACCGTGGGCTGGCTCGGAGCGCTCTTTTGCACCGCGTTTTTCGCCTCTGTCACCCTTCTCGCTATCCTGCCCCATCTGGGGGTCATCCTCGTTGCGTTTTCGCGTGACTGGTATGACTCGGTGCTGCCTGCCAGCTTCACCCTCGCCAATTTTGAAGCCGCACTCGGACACAACCTCACACTCCCCTCCATCCAGAACAGCCTGAAATACGCCGGGCTTGCGACTATCGTGGACATCGTCCTCGGCATCGCGATCGCCTACGTGGTGGTCCGCACGAAGCTCCCCGGCCGCCAGATTCTGGATGCGATGGCTATGCTCCCGCTTGCTGTGCCCGGGCTCGTGCTTGCATTCGGCTATCTTGCGATGACCCAGGACGGCCGCCTCTTCTCCGCTCTCAATCCCGTGAAGGACCCGTTGATTATTCTGGTCATTGCTTACAGCGTGAGGCGCCTCCCCTATGTCGTGCGATCCGCGGCGGCCGGCTTCCAACAAACGAGCGTCACGCTCGAGGAAGCCGCGCAGAATCTCGGGTGTCCGCCATTGCGGGCTCTGAGGAAAATCACGATTCCGCTCATCATGGCCAACCTTCTTGCAGGCGGCATCCTGGCTTTCTCGTTCGCAATGCTCGAAGTGAGCGACTCCCTCATTCTTGCGCAGAAGCAGGAGGACTTTCCCATTAC
>JBGSSC010000111.1:0-3038 GCA_041737265.1 Terrimicrobiaceae bacterium
GGGTCCGCTTGCCAACAGCTTCAGCCTTTGCACCGGCACCCGCCGGATTAGGGTTGCGACCGGAAGATCCGTTCGTCTGTGGCGTGGGTTAAGGTTTCGCCCGGCTCAACGATTTGAAAGCGATCCTCATCCCACTTTCCTGAGAGAAGATCGCGCAACAGGCTTAGATCTCCGCTTTGACGATCAAACTTCCAGCCCAGTTCCCTGGCAGTGGTCTCAGCTTCTGCAGCCTTTCCTTCAGCACTTGGGGTTCCAAGGTCAGTGAAAACAGCCCGGCTGTGTTGAGCCCAGTTTTCGCGCTCCTGTTCGAGCAAAAACTCGACATCTTCCGGGTCAAACTGCTTGGAAAACTCAGCCCGCAGGGCTTCCAGCCGCCGGGGCCCCGGCGTGCGCCCGCCGCGCATCCATCCTGGAGTGAAGTAATAGGAGTCCGGACACGCTGCCTGCTGGCAGGCGAAGCGCTCCTTGCTGCCGAGGAAGACCGTGATGCAGTCATGACCTCGCGGAATAACGAGGCGGTGACGTCCCGCCCGGAGCCCGTGCGTTCCCCGCCCACAGAGGGCATACGCGAGCACGATTCCATCGAGGTCATTGTGCGCATCGAGGGCATCGATCTCCTGCTGCAATCGCTGACGCAGAACATCGGGGCGGTCGTGGAGCCCCATCTCCAAAAGAATTTTCGCTACGAATATTGTTTCGGAGGGAAGGTGGGAGGCCAGTTCCTCTTCGAAAACATCGCAGGCGATGAGAGCCAGCCGTGGTGCACTCATAAGAATTGAACCTCAAGCCGGAAAAGCCGGCGCTTACCCGGCAGGCATCGAAAAATAAGAGCCGGAGAAGTCATCGCCCGGCCTCCCGTACGGCGTCAACCATCGCGACGACGTTCTCAACCGGAGTGAGAGCCTGAACGTTGTGGATCGCATTGAAGACGAAGCCTCCTCCCGGCGAAAAAATCCGGCACCGTTCGAGCACTTCTTCCCGCACCTCCCGGGGCGTTCCGAAGGGAAGGCTTTTCTGAGTATTGACGCCACCGCCCCAGAATGTGATCCGGTCCCCATAGGCGCTTTTTAGATGCTCTGGATCCATCCCCTCCGCAGAACACTGAACGGGGTTGAGAATATCAAAACCCGCCTCGATAAACCGGGGAATCAGGGGATCGACGGCACCGCACGAGTGCTTGAATGTCTTCCAGCCGGTATTTTGATGGATCCAATCGTTCATGCGCCGGTAGTAGGGCAGCCAGATTTCATCAAACGTCTGTGGCGAACAGAACTGGGAATTCTGGGTTCCGAAGTCCGTGCCGCACACCACGACCACATCCAAAAGAGCACCGACAATCCCATGAAGGGTCTCAAGATTTTTGACGGCAATGGCGGACTGCCGGTCAAAAATTTCCCTCACGTGCTCCGGCTGCGTGGCCAGAAGCATGTACCAATCCTCGATGCCCCGCACTCCCTTTGGATGCGGAAGGAAAGGCGCAGGGACCAGAGCGATGTCACCAAGACCCGTGCCACCAAGGTGCGTAACCACCGCCCTGTCGCTCCCATCCAGCGCCAACGCCTCACGTTGCCAATACGCGATGTCGTCGGGTGTCATGAGTCCGAACTCTTCCAAGTTGTCCTCTACTTGAAGAGCGTCCTCGTCGTAGGATTGTTGACGCACAATCGTATCGAAGAAAAAGCTGCTCACCGGCATGTGCCCACTGGGAGGTGCCGACGTATCGCCTGCCGGGAAAATATAGACGTCCCCGTTTGATTCAGTACCGCAATGGAAATGCCTGGAGACTAATACCGTTTGCCCCCACGGAGTCACAAATTCCTTCCAGTCCTCATTGGGGAATCCAAAGATGGTTTTCCGCGGGAAGATGCTTGTGACGTCAATGCCCATGGCATCCTTCAAGTCGTCTTCCACCAGGCCAAGCATTTGATAAGGCTCAACCACCCGGACCGGGTGCCGGTCGAGGCCGTAGTGGTCGCGAAGCTTTTCAACCACCGAGCAGTGGATGCCGGTAATGAACGAACTGCCGAAGTCCACGGGGATCCGGTCCGGTTGGCAGTGGGTGATTGCAGCTTGGAGGCGTTGGCGGGAGGTTGTCATGAGGTATTGATCGTGGGTTCTAAAGTCCGTATTCGGCGGGGAGGAACTTGGTGGGATCAGCAAGTGCCAGTTGCGTATCTATGAATTCCGTCTCGGAATCGGGGAGTTCATCCACAGCCTCCCGCATGGAATCCAGCCAGTCGATTTCGTTCTCCGCAATCCTGAGGCCGCCGGAGGTTGAGGCCTCTTTGAGGAGCGAGATTGCCTTACGTGCGGCTGCGAGCCCGGCATGGTAATGGGAGTCCGAGGAGACAATCTCTGCAGCGATCGCGATAGCTGCTTCCGGGGAGATGATGAATGCCTGGGGGTCCAGCGCGGCATCCGAGTTGACCAGCCACCGTTGAAGGGTGAGTGCCGCATCCGGTCCTTCGCGGCGGGCCTGATTCATCAAACGGCAATCGTAAGCCAGTTGCTCCATGTAGCATGTGGGTGCCATTCCCCCGAGAAGCTTGATGTTTTGCACGCTTTCGTTGCTCCAGCTATCGCAGCAGGCCGCGGCGAGGTTGCCCATGGGACTCAGATGGGCGCAGGCGGAAGTATTGCCCTCCATGGCCATTGGGAAGCCGGTGATCGCTTTGAGGATGGGGTTTTCATAACCACAGTCCTTCCCCGGTCCCACGGCCCCACACTCGTAGGCAACCAGTGAGCGAACGGCCGTTACTGCACGCACGACCGCGGCAAACACGCGGGGAATCATGCGTTGCTCGGCAAGCACCATGGCCGTGTTGCCAAATCCGCAGGCGGTGTCGCCAGCGCAAAGAACACCGTGATTTTTCGCGATGGAGTCGAGATGGGTCCACAGAAAATTCATGTCCCGCGCCCCGAGGATGCACAGCGAAAAGATGCTCGCTGCCAGATCCCCGTTGAGAAGGGCGTCGTCGTGCAGTTCCTTGCCACCCACGGATTCAATGCTGAGCAACTCCGCGCCGGCCGCAGCACTC